>CAZFHQ010000045.1:0-6345 GCA_964519325.1 uncultured Clostridium sp. | reverse complement strand
AAAATGCACCTATTGCAAGCACAAATTAACGAATCCACAAAATTATGTTTCAACGTTCTCATCGCCATCCAAATCTTTGATTTGGTTTATGGCGTGAGGTTGTTATAACATAAGTTTCAGGAAAATGCACCTATTGCAAGCACAAATTAACGAATCCGCAAAATTATGTTTCAACGTTCTCATCGCCATCCAAATCTTTGATTTGGTTTATGGCGTGAGGTTGTTATAACATAAGTTTCAGGAAAATGCACCTATTGCAAGCACAAATTAACGAATCCGCAAAATTATGTTTCAACGTTCTCATCGCCATCAAAAAAGAATCCGCGAAAAAAAAGACCTGCCGGCCAACCGGCAGATCTTATGTTTTGTGATGCGCGCTCCAAAGTTATGCGTTATAATAAATCGTTCCATTCACCAGCTTGGTACCCTTCGCAGCAAACATCTGATCAATTGTCACCAGCTGGAAACCCTGATCCTGCAAATATGGCACCAGAGTCTCGATGGCATCCGCAGTAGAGGTATAAATATCATGGAACAGCAGGATATCCCCATCGGTGACCGTGCTGCTTTTCACAAGGCTGCAAATCGTATCCGCGTCACGGCTGGACCAGTCCAGCGTGTCAATATCCCAAAGGATGATCGGGTACGGCGTAATTGACTGGAGCGACTCGCTGACAGAACCATAAGGCACACGGCAAATTGTCGGCGTGATGCCCGCGGCATTTTGCAGTGCCGATTCTGTCTTGGAAAACTGCTCCGCTACCGCCTCGTTTGACAACGTTGCCAAATCCGGGTGGTCGTAGGAATGGCTTCCCACCTGCATTCCGGCCTCTTTCACCTTCTTGGTCAGCTCCGGATAGTTATTCACGCACTCGCCCAACTCAAAAAAGGTCGCTTTTGCGTTATACTGCTGGAGTACAGACAAAATTTGTTCTGTGCCAGAGCCGGGGCCATCGTCAAAGGTCAGGGCAACCATCGGCTTGTCAGGATCGACCCCTGTGAGATCCACATCACCGCTGCCGGAGCCGCTTGTCGTACCAGATTTGCCGGAGGACTGCTCTACGCCCTTGTCATCCACTGTGACAACGGAGGCTGTGCTGCCCGGATCCGATTTTTCGCTGGAGACCTCGCTGCTCTCTGCCTGGCTGCTTGTTTCCTCCACGCTGCTGATCTGAGAAGCAGCACTGCTTGCCGCCTCGCTGCTCTCCGCGGAAGAAGTGTCGCTTCCGCCGCAGCCTGCCATCGTCAGGCAAACAGCAAACAGCAACGCGAGCAGCGTCACCCCGAACAATGATTTACTCCACCTTATGTTTGCGACTTTCTTTTTCACAATCTTTCCACCTTTCTGTCTTTCAATCAAGCCAAACGAACAATATTTTTGTTTTGATTGTATTATATCACACCATTTTTCAGAATACAATCAATTTCGACAAAAAGCCTAGATAAATAATAGACAAAATTAGGTTAATGTTTGCGTAAAAACTTATAGAAAAAGCGCCTTTCAGGCGCCGACTTTTTTTTGCATTGCGCAACATAATTTTATTTTGATTTTTCAGCAGATGGAAGGCTGGCTTCCCAGGTTACGAGTTGGGGAAAAACTGATAGAAAAAGACGCTATTAGGCAGCCGGCTGTTTTGCTTTGCGCAGCAGGATACTGCTTTGATTATTTGGCAGATAGAAGGCTGGCTTCAGCGGCCGCCGGAGCGGGCGTTTTCCGCAAACAGGCCGCGAATGCTGACTTCTCCCGTGCGGATCACGCCGGACGTGCCATCCTCCCAGCGCACGACCAAGCCGCCGTCACCGTCGATGTCCTCCACCAGCGCAGTCCGACTTTCCTTTGCGGAAACAACCTGCACTTCCCGCCCCAGCACGAGGGAACGCCGCTTATACTCCGGCAAAAAGCTGCCGTCCAGCAAGTCCTCCAGTCCGGCAAGCTGGCCAATCACCGCCGCAGCAAGCTGGTTGCGGGTCACACCGGCTGTATCGTCGCGATAGATCGCGCCGGCCTTCCCGCGCAATTCCTCTGGAAAATCCTCTTCCCGGCGCTTAAAATTGATGCCGATCCCCAGCACAATGCTCTCGATGCTGCCGGACTCAAAATTGGTTACCGCCTCAGTGAGGATGCCGCAGACTTTCCGCTGCTCCAGATAAATATCATTGACCCACTTGATCGCGCACTCTTTTCCGGTGACAGCTTCGATGGCGCGGCACACCGCGACAGACGCGGCGGTGGTGACCAGCACAGAATGTTCCGCCGACACCTGGGGCCGCAGCAGCATGCTCAAATAAATGCCGCTGCCCTTGGGCGAGAAAAACTGCCGGCCCAGCCTGCCCCTTCCGCCGGTCTGCTCCTCAGCAAGCACCACAGTCTGGTGGGCGCCGCCGTCCACCGCAAGGCGCTTGGCCTCGTTGTTGGTGGAGTCCAGCGTTTTGTATACAAAAATGCGGCTGCGGTCCACCGCTGCCGGCAAATACCGCGCCATCCCCTCAACGGAGAGCAGGTCGCTTTCCGGTTCCATGCGGTAGCCCCTGTTGGTCACCGCCGTGATCTGGTAGCCCTCCTTTTTCAATTCATGAACGGCCTTCCAAACGCCAGACCGCGAGATCCCCACCGCGCGGGCCAACGCTTCCCCGGAAATATAGCTTCCCCGATTCTCCTCCAGCAAATGCAGCACCCTGCTCTTTGACTTCATCGCGCAAATCCCTCCGTTTACAAATTGCTGAAACAGCCCATCCTAAAGTATACACCTGGACAGCCCTTTTTTCTTATTATAAAAGAAAGGGAGCGCGCAGGTCAACCGTACAAGTGAATCCATTTGAAATTCATCAAAATCCATTGAAAAGGGAAATATTTCATGTTATGATGTTAAATAAGTTCCTAAATTTTAGAAACGTTGGAACAATTCTCGGCGGCGCGCAGCAAACCGGCGCATCACGGGATATGGGATCGCAGCAACCCTGGGAGGCGCATTTGTGAAAAAATTACTGAAAATTATGTTTAGCCGGGTGTTTATTGTCTGTCTCTTGCTGGCGGCGCAATTAGCACTGCTCGGTATTTTTACCTACATGCTGGACGGCCTGTATATCTACATGCAGATTGTTTTGATCCTGCTCCGGTTTTTCGCTGTGATCAAAATTATCAACAACAAGAGCAACCCCGCCTATAAGATCGCGTGGCTGCTCCCCATTGTTGTGGTGCCGGTGATTGGCGGCATTTTTTACCTGATCCTGGGCGGCAACAAGCCGTCCCGCTACAAGCACAAAAAGGTCAACCGGATCGAATGGAAAATGCGGCAGTCCCTTGCGCCGCCCAAAGATTATGAGCCGATCCTAAACTCGGTGGCGGCAGAATGCCCGGACGCCGCGCTTCAATCCCGCTATATCGCCGCCAGCTCGTTCTGCCCGCCGTATGTCAACACAGAGACAGAATACCTGCCCAGCGGCGAAATCAAATTTCAACGGATCAAGGAAGAACTGCGCAAGGCAAAGCATTACATTTTTTTGGAATACTTCATCATTGAAGAAGGAACCATGTGGAATGAGGTCCTGGAGATTCTTAAGGAAAAAGCGGCCAACGGCGTGGATGTGCGGCTGATTTATGACGACTTTGGCTGCATCAACAAAAATTTGCCCCGCCACTATGACCGGGTGCTAAGAAAAATGGGCATCAAGTGCTGCGTATTCAACCCCTTCCGCCCCTTTCTCAGCGCTGTGGTCAACAATCGGGATCACCGTAAAATCGCTGTTATCGACGGACACACCGGTATTACCGGCGGCATCAACCTGGCAGACGAATATATCAATATCAACAGCAGGTTCGGCCATTGGAAGGACACCTCCATCCTGCTGCGCGGCGAGGGCGTTTGGAGCCTGACCGTGATGTTCCTCTCCATGTGGGATTCCCTCACCGGGACTGAGGAGAGCTTCAGCCAATACCGGCCTTACCTGCACCAGGACGGGATCATCCGCGCTCCCGGCATTGTGCAGCCCTACAGCGACGGCCCGTGGGACGACAAGGCGATCGGTGAAAATGTGTACCTCAACCTGATTACCCGTGCCAAAAAATATATCTATATTTCCACACCGTATCTGATCCTCAGCAATGAGATCGTCTCCGCGCTGCAAAACGCCGCCCAGTCCGGCGTGGACGTGCGCATCATCACGCCGCATATTCCGGACAAGCGCTACGTCTTTGAAGTGACCCGCGCTAACTATGAGCCGCTTGTGGAAAAGGGCGTGAAAATTTATGAATACACGCCGGGATTTATCCACGCGAAGGTTTTTGTTGCCGACGATGAATACGCCACGGTTGGCACCATCAATTTAGATTACCGCAGCCTGTACCTGCACTTTGAGTGCGGCGTATGGATGTACAACACCACCTCGATTTTGGACATTAAGAGCGACTATCTGCAAACGCTGAAGCAGTGCCACAGGATCACCCTGAACTTCTGCAAGCGGACGCCCTGGTATCGCCGCCTGATCCGCTCCATCCTGAACGCATTCTCCCCGCTGATGTAACACAACCACAAAACTGGCGCCGCAAGCCCCGCAGCGCCAGTTTCTTTTTTGCCCTGCTTCCAAAAATTTCCGGTCGTATTCCGCAGGCCGCAGCGCACAATAAGCCCAGGGGAGATGGGACAATGTCGGACAAAAGCTATCATCTAAATCTGGACGCGCTGATCGAGGAAGACCTGTCCAGCTACGAATATTATGTCAGCCTGCCGCCGCAGGTCAAGCAAAAGCTGGAGAACGCGGACGTCCACACCCTGGAGGATCTGCAGGCGGCGGCCGACGCGTTTTACAAAATGAGGTGACCATATGAAAGACCTGCCGCTGGGTTTTGCCATGTCTTTGGCGCAGAACGGAGCGGCCCTGGATTATTTTTCCGCCCTGACAGAAGAAGAAAAGCAGGCTGTCATTGCGCACACACACCAGCTCCGCTCCAAACAGGAGATGCGGGCCTATGCGGAGCAGCTCTCCAAAAGGGAACAACCGTAACACACACAAAAGCGGCAGAACCGGATGCGTTCTGCCGCTTGCTGTTTGTTTTATGTTAGCGATAGCATTTCTGGGTTTCCCGCTCAAGCTCCGCAAACTGGTTGGCGTTGTTCAGCACATGGCTGCGGGCAGCCAGCGCAAAAGCAGACCCGACAATACCAATTACGCCGCCGGTCAGGATATTCAGCACCAGCAGTGCAATGGTCTTGCCGCCGTGCTGGAAGTGCGCCACAATGCCGACCGGACTCTGCTGGATCTCCTTGCAGTAGCTAAAGGTCCTGCCGGTACACATGAGGTTGAAAATGCAAGTAACCAGCATCAAAAGCCCAAGGCCCAGAAGGACGGATGACAGGACGATTGCCAGAACCAAATCGGCTGAATGGCTGTAACTGCCAGAATAGAGATAGCCGTAATAGCTGGCATATTGGCCAAGAAAGACTAGCGTATAAATCCCAAAAATCATTAAAATGATCCCACTGATCGCCTGCATGATACCGGTAATCAGCAGCAGGATCGCGCTAACCTTTAACCGGCTGCACAGAGTTTGAAGCGCCCCGCCCGGCTGATAATAAGCAGGCTGGGCCGCATAATATTGGGCCTGGGCGTTATACTGCACATACTGCTGCGCCGGCTGGTTCTGCGCTGCCGCCTGCTCAGGCGATTGCTGCTGTGCCGGCTGACCTTGCGCGGCTGCCTGCTCAGGCGATTGCTGCTGCGCCGGCTGGTCTTGCGCGGCTGCCTGCGGCGGCGGGCTTGCGACCAGGGAAGCGCCGCAATGGATGCAAAACTTAGACGGCTTGGTCGGTTCATATCCACACTTAGGGCAGCGGGACATCAGGATTTCTTCCTTCGCTGCGGTACCCTGCAAGGGCCTGCCGCAATTGGTACAAAACTTGGAATTGTCATACGCGGCGGCGCCACAAAATTGGCAACGGATCATAAGCAAACCTTCTTTCGCAACTGATTATTTGGTATGTTTGGCAAGTTACTTTTCAGCACTCCCATTATACTGCAATTTCCATTTCCGGTCAAGCGCACAGGCCACCGGCAAGCTCACAGCAAATCCTTCAGGCTTTGGATAAACTTCAGGTCCGACTCCTGCACGGTGATCGTAGTAGCCACCGGCTGCTCGCCTGGCTTGGCCACGCTCAGCCGGATCTCAGTGCCAGCTTTGATATCGCTGCCGAAAACCTCTCTTGCAAACGCAAAAAACTCCGGGTGATTGCCGGAAAAATCTCTTCTGGTATCCATCAATTTTTTAACTGTCAGCGGATTGATCATATTCTTTCCATTCCTTTCCTTAAGCAAACATAAATCTCACGTACAGCTTTTGCTGTTCTTATC
>CAZFHQ010000044.1:0-8814 GCA_964519325.1 uncultured Clostridium sp. | reverse complement strand
TATGTGATCGACCTGGGGCCGGAGGGCGGAGATCAGGGCGGAGAGATCGTCGCGGCAGGCACACCGGAGGAGATCTGCGGATGTGAGCGCAGCAAAACCGGAGTTTATCTGAAGCGGTATCTGGGCAATCAATCAGCCGAGAGTTAGGAGGAAATACAATGCTTGAAAAGATACCTTCTCAGTCAACTATGACCGCATTGCTTGGACAAACTTTGTTTGAGGTTTGGCAGGAATTATGTTCGGCTATTGATGAAATATACGAGATGGAACGATTATGGAATAGCGGCGGTCAGAGCTGGACTTATGAGTATAAATATCGCAGAGGTGGTAAAACACTCTGCTCCCTATACGCAAAAAGTAATTGTATTGGCTTGATGGTGATCTTCGGAAAAGAGGAAAGAGCAAAATTTGAAAAAATAAGAGATACTCTATCTGATACCGTTTGCAGGCATTATGATAACGCGAAAACCTATCATGACGGGAAATGGGTAATGTTTGAACCGACTGATACTTCTGAATTTAGCGATTATATGAAACTATTGGCTATTAAAAGAAAACCAAATCGCAAATAACAATGTTGGAAAGCATCGTGGCAATGGCGGCTCCAGCAACTTCATATCCCTCCGGCACAGTATGACAAACAGGGAAAGTGGGTCAAGCGAGATGTTCAAGGCTCCGCCTGCGCAAAAAAAGAGCGGCTATTCGCCGCCCCATAAACTGCTATCGAGATTACAACCCGTATTTTTGCGTTCCATACGGTATTGCGTCTTCCTTATTTGCTTGTGGTCCCGTTTTGGAACAAGGAGTGGAATTCCGCAACCAGTTTATCCTTGTCGTTTTTAATTGCGGTCAGGCCCTTGTCGATCTCTGTCTTGATCGCGGACGTTGCTTCGCCTTCCAGTTCCTCGCCGTCCTCGATGATTTTTTTCATATAATCATAGACGTTTTGACCCAACTTGGCAATTTCGTGTTCGCCAGCTTCGACCCCTTGTTCGCCCAGATATTTCAGCTTTGCCGCGTATTGAGTGATCTTCTTTGTCACTTCCCCGTCTTCAAACGGCTTTGCAATGTGCTCGTCAATATAATCAATGGCCTCGTGGATGTCTTCCTCCGTCACATTTTCAACGGATTCAATGGCTTGCTTTGCCTCAGTACCCCACTTTGCAAATTCGTTTTTCGCGGCAGTGATGACCTCGCTCACATCCCCTTCCAGCGATTCAAATTCTGATACGACATCTTCCTCCAGCTTGACAGCTTCTTCCTCAACCTCTTGCGTTGAGCAGCCGGCAGCGGCGCCGAGCGCCAGTGCCGCGATCGAAACGGATACTAACAGTCGTTTTACATTACTCTTCATAAAAATCAGCCTCCTGACCATAAATTGTGTTCCGGATCTTATAACGTCCGAATCCTTTTGATTAGACAATCGTCCACCGAAGTTCCCTGCCGGCCGGCGGAAAGGAACAAGCAATGTTGCCGGCAGCCAAACAGGAAAGGGCGATTGACCAAACAGCCTTGCGCTAGAATTAAAACTCTATTTGCTAATTATAGCAGATTTTGTTGCCGCTTGCAAGAGAATATCACAAAAAAATGGGGAATTGTGCGCAAGGGCCGGACATTCTACCTATCATACACCCGCGCATATGGATGCGCACGTTTCAACTGACGCAAAACAGAAGTTGACGGAAACGATAGAAAACATCATTTGCTTAGAAAATTAGAAAATGTGTTTTAAGAAAACAGAGCGCCTGTTGGCTGAGTTGTTTTTTACGCAAGGCAATATGAAAAAACGTCTGAACCGCTGGGGTTCAGACGTTTTCTGTTTGGCGGAGAGGATGCGACTCGAACGCACAATGCCTTGCGGCACACCACATTTCCAATGTGGCTCCTTACCATTAGAATACCTCTCCGTATCCGTATGGCTGCCGCCGTTCACTGGCGACTTTGATATTGTATCGCAAGTTTCACAAAAAGTCAAGGGCTTTTTCAAATTCTTTTTCTTATTTTTTATCGGCCGCTGGCAGGCTGCGCCGGAGGCACGCTTTTGCGTTTTGCGAATAAAATAAAAATGCATGGATGGACTATTTGGTTTCATTTTTTTGGATGAAATCACGGAAAATCTCGTTGAAATGAAAAAGCTGAGATATTTTTTTGCAGGAAAATAGTTTTGACTTGCATTTTTCGTCAAATTGTATTAATATATAAAAGGTTTCCTGCGTATGCAGATCTAATTTTCACTTGAAGGGAAGACATTGAGTTATGGCAACAGAGTATCAAGCGTTATCAAGGGGCGAATTGCTGGCGCTGAAGGCCTCCCTGGAGGAGGCATACGCGGAGTTTCAGGCGCTGGGCTTGAACCTGAATATGTCCCGGGGCAAGCCGAGCACCGAGCAGCTGGATCTTTCGGTAGAAATGCTGGACGGCCTGAATTCGGAGAGCTGCTTTTTCTCCAGCACCGGCGACGACTGCCGCAACTATGGCCTGGTGGACGGCCTGCCGGAGATGCGCGCGTTTTTTGGCGAGCTGATGGGCGTGCCGGCAAGCCATGTGATCGTGGGCGGAAACTCCAGCCTGAACATGATGTTTGACTCCGTTTCCTGCGCTTTTATTTCCGGCTTTGACGGCTGCGCGCCATGGAGCAAGCAGGGGAACATCAAGTTCCTCTGCCCGTCCCCTGGGTATGACCGCCATTTTGCCGTGTGCGAATATTTTGGTATTGAAATGCTGCCGGTACCCATGACAGAGGACGGCCCCGACATGGACCTGGTAGAAAAGCTGGCCGCCGAGGATCCGGCGGTCAAAGGGATTTGGTGTGTGCCAAAGTATTCCAACCCGCAGGGCATCACCTATTCTGACGAGACGGTCCGGCGGTTTGCCGCGCTGCGCCCTGCCGCGCCGGACTTTAAGATCTTCTGGGACAACGCGTACTGCGTACACGAGCTGACCGACACGCCGGCAATACTGCTGAACCTTTATACAGAGTGTGAGAAAAACGGCACCGCCGATCGGGTGATCATGTTCTGCTCCACCTCCAAGATCACCTTCCCAGGCTCCGGCGTTGCGGCCATGGCCGGCAGCGAAAAGACCCTGAACACGTTCCGCCGCCACCTTTCCTTCCAGACGATTGGCCCGGATAAGGTCAACCAGCTGCGCCACATCCGCTATTTTAAGTGCGTGGAGGGCCTCAAGGAGCACATGGAGCGCCATCGGGCGCTGCTGGCGCCGCGGTTTGCCAGCGTGATCGCGGCGCTGCGGCAGGAGCTGGGCGGCCTTGGCATTGCCACATGGAGTGAGCCAAAGGGCGGCTACTTTATCTCGGTGGATGTGATGCCGGGCTGCGCCAAGCGGGTGGTGGAGCTGTGCAAGGAGGGCGGCGTGGTGCTGACCGGCGCCGGCGCGACCTATCCCTATCACAACGATCCGGCGGATTCCAACATCCGGCTGGCGCCGACCTACCCGCCGATTGTGGAGCTGAAGCAGGCGATGTGCCTGTTCTGCATCTGCGTTAAGCTGGCCGCTGTGGAATCGCTGCTGAACGCCTGACAAAACTGCCATCGCCATGGTGCGGTGGCTTTTTTTGCTCAAATTTTTCGTCGCGGCCGGCAGGGAGGAATTTGCACTTTTCCCGTGCATTTTGCGCGTTGTTATGGTACAATGGACTTACACTGCGAAAGGGACCTGCTTGGAACCGAAGGGAAAGGAGGCGGTACAGTGAGAGCGGATCTGCATTGTCATTCCCGGTATTCTGACAGCTCCGTCCCGGTGGAGGACGTGATCCTCATGGCAAAGTGCCACCATGTGGACGCTGTGGCCGTTACTGACCATGACACCATGGCCGGCCAGGAGGAGGCCCAGCGCTGGGGTGCGCGGTATGGCGTGGAGGTGATCCCCGGCCTGGAGCTTTCCGGCTATGATTATAAACGAAAGGAAAAATCTCACATTTTGTGCTATCTGCCCAAGCGGCCGGAAGCGTTGCAGGAGATTTGCCAAACCGTGTGGGACAACCGGGAAGCGGCCACCCACCAAATGATCCATCGTGTCATGGAACAGTACCCTATCACCGAGGAGATGGTGGAGCGCCGTGCCAGGGGCAGCGTCAGCATTTATAAGCAGCACATCATGCACACCCTGATCGACGCGGGCTACGCCCGCCAGTTTTTCGGCGAGGTGAACCAAAAGCTGTTCTCCAGCCGGAACGGGCTGGCTTATGTGGAGATCGTTTATCCGGACGTTTATCAGGTGCTGGAGGCGGTCAAGGCGGCCAGAGGCGTTGCGGTGGTGGCCCACCCGGGCGAAAGCAAGCGCAAGGGCCTGCTGGAGGAGCTGGCGGCCCAGGGGCTGATCGACGGCGTGGAGCTGTACTGCCCAAAGAACGACGAGGCTGAGGTGGCGCGGGTTGCGGCCATCGCGGAGCGGTATGGCCTGCTGACCACCGCCGGCACCGATTTTCACGGGATGTATTCCTCCCGCAGCCAGCACGTTGGCACCTTTACCGCGCCGGGCGAGTGGCTGGACCGGCTGAAAGCCTGCGCGGCGGCAAAATAACGGATGCAGAAAGGAACGACATATGGAATATCATTTTAAAACATCGGGCGTTTGCCCCAGGGAGATCATCATTGAATGTACCGGCGATACCGTCGACTCCGTGCGGTTTTGCGGCGGCTGCAACGGCAACGGCAAGGGCATTGCCGCGCTGACGGCAGGCATGAAGCTGGACGATGTGATCGGCCGCTGCGAGGGGATCACCTGCGGCATGAAAAAGACCTCTTGCCCCGACCAGCTGGCCAAGGCCCTGCGGGAGATCAAAGCAAAGCAGCAGCGCTGACCGCCGGCCGGAATATGGTCTGGCAAAGAGAAAAGACACGGAAAGGAACACTCCTTTGCCGTGTCTTTTTTTTTGCGTGAGGGGGCGTCTCACAGCGAGAATTCCTCCGGGCTGAACTGGCGCAGCGGCGGCAGCGTCTTGGGCTTGCGCAGCAGCGGGTCATAGAGAAAGTATGGGCAGGCGCCGTTTTCCCTTCCGCTTGGGGAAAAATCGCAGTCCGGCTCTGCCTCCGGCGCTTTGTTGCGGCTGCAATAGCCGCAGTCCGGCGGGATCTCGTTCCCGAATAATTTTGTTGCGGACAAACCAATCACCTCCCAATGCCAGCTGTTCCCAGTATAGCACATCACCGCATTTTTTCAAGGGGGTCCCCTTTGCGGCACAGGAGAAACACAGCGCAGGCCGCCAGCAGCACCACGCCGCTGACCGCGGAGGCCAGTGTGGTGGCGCCGCCCGCTGAGATGCTCTGCTGGAAGGGCGCCGCGCTGGACTGGAACACGCTGGCCGCTGGCTCCGGCAGAAGAAAAAACCGCCGGAGCAGGAGGAACAGCAGCAGCGAGACCCCGCCGTGAGCCAACCGGGAGAGGAGGAATTTTACTTTGGAGATGGCAATCGGCGCGGTGGTAGCGGCGATCTGCGCCAACACGCACAGGCCGCCGGCCGCTGTAAAAAAGACGACCAGACCCAGCGGCGCGCCGCAAAAGCTGCCGTAATTCACGCCGGAGGTGATCTCCCAGACAAGGGGGAACAGGGCGGCGGCAGCGGAGGGGGAGAGGCCGATGTTTCGCAGCGCCGCGCTGATCCCGGCCAGGACGCCCCAGCCGTTGAGCGGCTCGATCAAAGCGTTGAACAGCATGACAAAGCTGCACAGATTTGCCGCGCCCCGGGCGCCGTCGTTGGCGGCCAGCACCAAAGCCGTGCTGAAGCAGGCGGTTTGCCGGCGGTCGGGCGGCCCTGTGGTTGGGGCAGCCGCGCTTTTTTCTGTGACGCGGCGGAGGATCCCGTCCCCAATGCCCAGCAGCAGCAGGGCGCCGGTCTGGCAGCAGAAGAGCAGCAGGCCGAAAGCCGCGCTGCCGTACAGCCCTATGCCGATCACCGAGACGGTGAAGGAAGGGCCTGCGTTGACGCAAAACCACAGCAGATGCTCCGCCTGTTTTTGGGTGAGGTCCCCATTCTGGTACAGTGCGGCCACACCTCGCGCGCCAGTGGGATAACCGCCCAGCCACCCCAGCAGGATGACGATGCCGCAGCAGCCTGGCAGGTGGAACAGCAGCCTGGTCAGCGGGCCGAGTACCCTGCCCAGAATTTTGGAAGCGCCGGAGTAGACGCAGAAGGCGGACAGCACCACAAAAGGGAAGGTGGAGGGGATGAGCGCGGAAAGGCACAAGGCCATGCCGGCGGAGACGCCGCCCGCCGTTTCCGCGGGAAAGCAAAGCACCCCCGCGCCAAAAAACACCACCGCCGCCGATACCAGGAACAGGTAGCCCCCATGCTGTAGCCGCCGCCAGCCTTTCATCCAATCCACCACCCAAAGCGTATTCGTTCATGTATATTCCCCGCCGGTGATTTTTATGGCAGCCGCCGCATAAAATTACCGTGAGCCATTGGGCAGAACAACACAAGCGGAGGCAAAGCATGGAACGCAACGGCGCTGATGGGAAGAAAAAGGTAACGGGATTGCAGCGGCTGGCCTGCTTGCTGGAGCTGCCGGCGGCAGCGGCGCCCGGCGTGTGCCACCTGGAGCTGGAGGGCAACAGCCAGGCGCGGCTGGAGAGCTGCGGCGCCATTTTAGAGTATGACAGCGAGCACGTCCGGATCAAAACCGGCAAGGGCTCCACCCTGTTTTTGGGGCGGGGCCTTGCCATCCGGTGCCTCTCAGCAGACAGGTTGGAAATTCACGGCTTTTTCACGGAGATCCATTTTGTCCGCTGACAGGAACAGCCACAGAAAACGGAGGGTGGGCTTATGCTGGTCTTGCAAATGATCCGCTGGGTGATCGGTTATGTAGAGTTTGAGGTGATCGGTGTGGAATCGCACCGGCTGCTGTCCAGCGCGTCAGCTAGGGGGTATCATCTCTGGCGCATGGAAAAGCTGGCGCCGGACCGCTGCCGTGCCTCTATTGCCGCCAGGGATTATCCCGGCCTGCGGAAGATTGCCCGCAAACGGCGGCTGCGGCTGCGGGTCAGGCGGCGGGTGGGGCTGCCGTTTTTGGCGCGTCAGTGGCGGCGCAGCGGCAAGCACGGGCTGTTTTTGGGCGCGGCCTGTGCGGTGGTGCTGCTTTGTGTACTGTCCAGCCGGGTGTGGGTCATCACTGTGGCCGGCAATGTCACCCTTTCGGCCGATGAGATCAAAGCGGCGGCTGCACAGGCTGGCCTGTCTCTTGGCACGGTGAAAACGGACTACGATCCCGTTTCCATCGAGAATCAGATCCTGCTCCGTTATCCGGAGATCACCTGGATCTCGGTGAACAACTGGGGCAGCACTGTGAGCATCTCGGTGCTGGAGGGGGAACTGCGCCCGGAGGTGGCGGACAACGCTGCCGTCGGGAATGTGACGGCCTCCCGCGCGGGTCAGATCGTCAGCATGGAGGTGTACCAGGGTAAGACCATGGTGGCCCTGGGGGACGGCGTCGCGCCGGGGCAGCTGCTGGTCAGCGGCGTTGTGGAGCACGAGAACGGCGGGGTGTCCTTCACCAAAGCCACGGCGAAGATCATTGCCCGCACCCGACGTCAGTTTACCGTGACCGTCCCCGCCGAGGAGCCGCGCTGCAGGGACACTGGCCGCCGTGTCACGCGGCGCAGCGCCAGCATTTTTGGCGTGACCATCCCTCTGACGCTCCAGGGCGTGCCGGAGGGAGCTTTTCAAAAAAGCGCCGGCTCCCATAGCGTGACGGTCAATGGGGTGGAGCTGCCCATCACGATCTACGAGGAGGTCTACACAGGGCAGCAGACCTATCACGCCCAGGTCTCAGAGCAGGAGGCACGGGAGCGGGGCCTTGCGGAGATCCGGAATATGCAGGAGGAAACCCTTGCGATCGCGGCGGGCGATGGCAGCGTGGAATCAGAGAAAGTGACGGTAACGGCGGCCAATGGAGAATACCAGATCACGAGCGATTGCGTCTGCCTGGAAAATATCGCGCAGGAGCAGCCTTTTTATGTGGAGCTGGAGGAGGAAAACGCACCGGCAAAGGCGGAATCGGACGCGGCTCCCTAAAAAATGGCGGGGCTGGAACGATTCCGCAAATTTTATGCCTAATTAAACAAAAAAGCAGATGACTTTTCGTGTAATGTATGGTATACTATGGACAGATTCCTCAATATTCTGTGAGAATGATTGGAGAACCATCGTGATAGAAAGGTGATGTGATGTTCGAGCAACGCATTGATTTTGACAGAATGGAGCAGGCTGTAGCGCTGTTTGGCAGCTTTGATGAAAACGTCAAGCTGATCGAGAGCGCCTACCAGGTGCGGGTGATCGGCCGGGGCGGCGAGATCAAGGTTTCCGGCGAGCCGGAAAACGTCGCGAAGGCAGTCCGCGTCATCGACAGCCTGCTGGCGTTGATCAACCGGGGCGAGGCCCTCAACGAGCAGAACGTCCGGTACTGCATTTCCATGGTCAACGACGGCACAGAGGACAAGATAGAATCACTGGCCGGCGACTGCATCTGCATCACGGCAAAGGGAAAGCCGGTCAAGCCAAAAACACTGGGGCAAAAGCATTACTGCGGCGCTATCAGCCAGAACACCATCACCATCGGCGTGGGGCCGGCCGGCACAGGCAAAACCTATCTGGCGGTGGCCATGGCGGTCACGGCGTTCCGGGCGCAGCAGGTCAACCGGATCATCCTGACCCGCCCCGCGGTGGAGGCAGGGGAAAAGCTGGGCTTTTTGCCCGGCGACCTGCAGCAAAAGGTAGACCCCTATCTCCGCCCGCTGTATGACGCTTTGTTCGACATGCTGGGCGCCGAGAGCTACCAGCGCTATGTGGAGCGGGGG
>CAZFHQ010000043.1:0-8831 GCA_964519325.1 uncultured Clostridium sp. | reverse complement strand
TGCGGGAAAAGCTGCCCAAGGAAGTCTACAAGTCGCTGAAGGAGACGCGGGAGACCGGCACACCCCTGGACGCGGACAGCGCCCAGGTGATCGCCAACGCCATGAAAAACTGGGCCGTGGAAAATGGGGCGACCCATTATGCCCACTGGTTCCAGCCGATGACCGGCGCCACCGCTGAAAAGCATGACAGCTTTATTGTGCCTGCAGGCGACAACAAAGTAATCATGGAATTCTCCGGCAAGGAGCTGATCAAAGGCGAACCGGACGCGTCCAGCTTTCCGTCCGGCGGCCTGCGCGCCACCTTTGAGGCGCGGGGCTACACCAGCTGGGATCCTACGTCAAACGCTTTCATCAAGGATGGGACACTCTGTATTCCAACGGCGTTTTGCTCTTACGGCGACGAAGCGCTGGACAAAAAAACGCCCTTGCTCCGCTCCATGGCGGCGCTGGACAAGCAGGCTGTGCGGATTTTGCGCCTGTTTGGCGACACCGACGTCCGCTCTGTCAAGACGACCGCCGGCGCGGAACAGGAATACTTCCTCATCGACCGGACACTTGCCGACCAGCGCAAGGACCTGCTCTATTGCGGCAGAACGCTGTTTGGCGCCCGGCCGCCAAAGGGCCAGGAGCTGGAGGACCACTATTTCGGCGTCATCAAGCCCCGCGTGTCCGCTTATATGAAGGACCTGGACGAGGAGCTTTGGAAGCTGGGGATCCTTTCCAAAACAAAGCATAACGAGGTTGCACCGGCGCAGCATGAGCTGGCCCCGATTTTCACGACAACCAATATTGCGACAGATCATAACCAACTGACCATGGAGGTTATGAAAAAGGTTGCGTCACGCCACGGCTTAACCTGCTTGCTACACGAAAAACCTTTTGCGGGTGTTAACGGTAGCGGCAAGCACAACAACTGGTCCCTCTCCACCAATACCGGAGAAAATCTGCTGGAGCCAGGCAAGGCTCCTGCCGAAAACATGAAATTTCTCTTATTCCTCACGGCAGTAATCGCCGCGGTAGACCTGCATCAGGACCTGCTGCGGCTGTCGGTGGCCTCCGCGTCCAACGATCATCGTCTGGGCGCCAACGAGGCCCCGCCGGCGATCATTTCCATCTATCTGGGCGACGAGCTGACTGACATCCTCCAGTCGATTGAAGATGGCAGCGAATATGAAGACCAGGATACTACTTATATGGATACCGGCGTAGAGCTGCTGCCCAACTTTGCCAAGGATACCACAGACCGCAACCGGACCTCTCCCTTTGCCTTTACCGGCAACAAGTTTGAGTTCCGGATGCCAGGTTCTTCCGTATCCCTCTCTGCTCCCAACTTTATGCTGAACACCGCCGTGTGCGATGTGCTGGCGTCCTTTGCCGACGAGCTGGAGCAGGCGGAGGATTTTGACCGGGCGGTGCGCAAGCTGATTAAGCGCACCTTCCGGGAACACAAGCGGATCCTCTTTAACGGCAACAATTACTCTGAGGAATGGGTGAAGGAGGCCAAAAGACGCGGCTTGCTCAACCTACGTTCCACCGCAGATGCAATTCCCTACTACATCAGCGAGAAAAACATCAAGCTGTTTGAGAAGCATGGTGTGTTGTCCGAGGCGGAGCTGCATGCCCGCCATGAAATCAGCTTGGAAAACTACATCAAGCAGCTCAATGTGGAAGCGTTCACCATGATTGACATGATCAACCGTGATATTCTCCCTGCTGTTTACCGCTTTATGGGCGACCTGAGCCAGCTTGTTCTGAACAAGCGGCAGATCAGCCCGTCCATCGTATGCGAACCGGAGCAATCCACGCTGGAGCGCCTCTCCGCCCTGTCCGCTTCCCTTGCCGAGCAGAACCGCAAGCTCTATGCCGACCTGAAGGAGCGGGATGAGCGCTACGCGGTGTCCGGCCGGGAAGAGAACGACTGGGAGCGGGAAGCGCGCTACTACAGAGATGTCGTTTTTGCGCAGATGGAGAAAACCCGTGCAATTGCGGATGAAATCGAGTCCATTGTGGGAGAGGGCTACTGGCCTTACCCCACCTATGGCAAATTGTTATTCAGCGTAAGATAATCTGTTCGATTTGGGTTTTACGCAGGTTCTTTGACAAAAGAACACTTTTATTGACACTTATGACATTATTTTAAGGGGGTAAAGTTATGAGTTTAACTTTAACTTTATGGGTTCTGATCGGCGGCGCCATGATCCTCTTCATGCACGGCGGTTTCTGTATGCTGGAAGCCGGCTTTATCAGAACAAAAACAACCGGTACGGTCATCATGAACAACCTGACAGACTTTTCTATCTGCGGCATTGTGTTCTGGGCCTTCGGTATGGGCTTTGCCTTTAACGGCGCGTCTGGCTGGTTTGGCGGCTGGGACTTCTGCTCCACAGCAAATTACTCCGCCATCCTCGGCGAGCAGATCCCAAGCATCGGCTGGGTTCTCATCCACACCATCTTTGCATCCACAGTTGCCGCTATCGTTGGCGGCGCCCTGCTGGAGAGAGCAAAGTTTGTTTCTACTCTGATCGCTTCCACCCTGATGAGCGGCATCGTGTATCCGGTTGTCTGCGCATGGGTCTGGAATCCAAACGGCTGGCTGGCACAAATGGGCATCCATGACTATGCCGGCGGCCTTGTGCTCCACGCATTCGGCGGCATCATCGCCCTCATCGGCGCGATCTTTGTCGGCCCGCGTATCGGCAAATACACCAATGGCAAGTCCAACGCTATGCCTGCATCCTCCCTGCCGCTGGCAGCCCTGGGTACCTTTATGCTGTACTTCGGCTGGTACTTCTTCAACAGCGCGATCCTGCCAACTGACGAAGCTCTGGCAGCAGAGGTTGCATCCCGCGTATTCATGAACAACACCATCGCGGCTTCCACAGCTACTATGGCGGTCCTGTTCCTCCAGTGGATCATGGAAGGCAAGCCGTCCGTCGCCATGGGCATCAACGCTCCTCTGGCCGGCCTGGTTGCCGTCACATCCTGCTGCGACGCTGTTCCGATCTGGGGCGGCGCGATCATCGGCGCGATCGCCGGTATCGGCATGTACCTGGCGCTCCGTCTTGTTGACGAAGTATTCCACATCGACGACGCTGTCGGCGCGTTTGCGGTTCACTGCATCTCCGGCACCATCGGCATGCTGTGCTGCGGCTTCTTTGCAGATGGCCTCAACTCCGAAAAAGGCATCTTCTTCGGCGGCGGCGCACACCTGCTGGGCGTACAGGCTCTCGGCTGCGCGGCAGTCCTCGCCTTTGGCGCGGCTGCAATGGCAATCGTTTATGCAGTCCTCAAGTTCACAATCGGCGTTCGCGTTACTGCGGAGCAAGAGCACGACGGTACCGACATCACAGCATTCGGCCTCACCGAGTCCTCTTATCCGGAGTTCGTGCAGGTTGACATTGACACAACCCGTGAGATGGTAACTCCGTTTGCCGATTACGAGAAGATCAAGAAGTAATTTCATCCTGCTGAGTTTACACTTTAGCAAACCTATCCATGGTGCTATGATTCAATAGAAAGTTTACGGTTTTCTAAAGGGAAAGGGCGGTCCATCCAAGCGATGGGCCGCTTTTTTGATGCGCCGGCCCATGGGCTTGCCGCAAATAGTCTGAAGCAAAATGTAAATTTTTTATCGGATACTTTTCATTCTGCCGGAAATTTGATATAATTAAAAAGTGCATACGCCTTTTGTATGACGAAACGATAAGGGAGGCGCCTGGCTGTATGAGAAAAAAACTGATCCCCATACTGCTGCTGTTGGTTACCTTTTGTATGCTTGTTCCTTTTACCAAGGCGCACGCAGCTTCTTATGACATCGACTTTGAAACCAGCACCGAAGCACTGGAGCTGGTCAACCTGGATACCGACACGGTGGTTTATTCGAAAAACGGCGACCAGAAAATGTACCCCGCCTCTACCACAAAGATCATGACCTATATCATTGTGGTGGAATCCATCGCGGATCTGGAGGGTACCACCATCACCGTCAGCCAGTCTGTGCTGGATACCCTGCTGGGTTCCGGCAGCTCCCTGGCCGGCATTTATGACGGGGAAAAGCTGACCGCCCTGCAGCTGCTGAACCTGATGATGGTCCCCTCCGGCAACGACGCCGCGGCGGTATTGTCCGATTATGTGAGCAACGGCAACGAGGAGGAATTTGTGGCGCGTATGAACGCGAAAGCGGCGGAGCTTGGCTGCACCGGCACCCACTTTGCCAACTCCCACGGCCTGCATGATGAAAATCACTACACTACCGCCCACGACCTTTATCGGATCACCCGCTACGCCATGACCCTCCCCTATTTCACGGAGATCACGTCGCAAACCTCTTACACCCTGCCCGCCACGAACATCAAGAGCGAGGCGCGGACAGTCATTACCACCAACTACATGCTGATGTCCGGCGACACGACCTATTATTACCAGTACGCCCAGGGCATCAAGACCGGCCACACTGACCAGGCCGGCTACTGCCTGGTATCCTCCGCCATTTACAACGGCAGCAGCTATCTATGCGTCGCGCTGGGGGCTCCCTCAGTCGACAAAAACGGCAAAGAGGTCGAAACCCGCCAGGATATGATCGACTCGGCGAACCTGTACCGCTGGGCCTTTACCCAACTGGAACTGAGATCCATCGCCAGCGTCGGCGCGCCGGTGGCAGAGATCGGCCTGAAATACGTCTGGGGAAAAGACACCATCCTGCTCTCCCCTGAAGAAAACGTCACGGTGGTCCTCCCGTCGGACGTTGCCTCCTCCAGCCTGCTGGTGGATGTGGACGTACCGGAAAGCGTCAGCGCGCCGCTCCAGGCCGGCGACATCATCGGCACAGCCACCTATTCCTACGCGGGGCAAACGCTGGCCACCGTCAATGTCATCGTCACCGAGGATCTTGCCAGCAATGAGGCGCTGCGGGTGGTGGACATCATCTGGACCGTCGTCTCCTCCCCCTGGTTCCTCCTGTGCGCCACAGTGGCCATCCTGCTGATCATCCTCTACATTGTGCTGGCTGTGCGCTACAATAAAAAGAAAAAACAGATGCAAAAGGCGAAACGGCAAAAGGCGACCCGCTACCGCCGGTAAGGACGGAGCCGCCCTGCCGCAGCTTCCAAACCTCTGGCTGACGCCGGAGGTTTTTTGCGCCGCCGGCCCAGCAGGATTGTACTTGACAAGCGGCATAAAATCCCGTAGAATGGACAATGCGAGCAGACTGAGCAGCCGCGGGTGCAGGGCGAAAGCCCGCATCTGAGGAAAGTCCGAGCTCCACAGGGCAAGAATAACGGCTAACGGCCGCCGGGGGCGACCCCAGGGATAGTGCAACAGAAAGAAACCGCCCGAAGCCACCGTTTGGTTTTGGGTAAGGATGGAACGGCGAGGTAAGAGCTCACCAGCGCGCGGGAGACTGCGCGGCTATGTAAACCCTATTCGGAGCAACACCGCAGAGAAACACCATGCGCTTGCCCGGCGCGTTTCGAGGAGGTGGCATGAGCCGCGATGGCAACATCCGGCCAAGATAGATGGCTGTTCACGACAGAACTCGGCTTACAGGTCTGGTCGCATTTTTTGTGAAAACAGGATTCCTCCGGCAGCCCGGAGGATATTTTTTATTCGGCATGGAACAAGCAAAACCGCCGGAGCAGCTCCGGCGGTCCGGCAGGAAATGATTTGCTCCTGCGCCAGCGCGGTTTGGGCTTGCCGGGTCACATCAGCGGTGGAACATACACTCCACATCCTCAATGACGTCGCCCATGGCCCGCATCGCGCGGCCGGTATCCTGCTTCAGGCGGCAGCGCTTATGGCGGGCCTTGGAACTGTGCGCGGCGCTGAGCATTTTGCAGCCCTCCACGGCCATGGCGCACAAGGCCATCCCAATGCCGATCCCCTTGAGCATACTTGTCGTTCGTTTACTCATTTCGTATCCCCTCCAAACAAAGTACAGTAATGGAACTTTTTTCATTGGACACGCACCTTTCTAAGCTGTGATGTCCTCTCTAGTATCCGCCGTTTCTGCCAAAATATCAGAAAAACAAATGGCAAAACCCCTCCCAATTCCTGCAAATTTTTTTTGGAAAGAAGGCCTGCGCATGGCAACCCTCAACATTGTAATGGTCGAGCCGGAGATTCCCCAGAACACCGGCAACGTGGCCCGCACCTGCAGCGCCACCGGCGCCCGTCTCCACCTGGTGGGGCCAATGGGCTTTACCATCGACGACAAAAAATTAAAGCGTGCCGGACTGGATTACTGGCACCTGCTGGACATCACCTGCTACGACAGCCTCTCCGATTTCTTTGCGCAGCACAGGGACATCCCGGAGGAAAACCTGTTCTTTTTCTCCACCAAAGCGCCCCGCCGCCACACGGACGTTATCTACCCGGACGACTGCTGGCTGTTCTTTGGCAAAGAGACAAAGGGCCTGCCGGAATCGCTGCTCCACAGCCACCCCAGCGCCGCCGTGCGCATCCCGATGATCGGCGAGGCACGCAGCCTGAACCTCTCCAACGCGGTGGCCATCGGCGTTTATGAAGCCTTGCGCCAGTGGGATTTCCCCGCGCTGCAGTGGGCCGGCAGGCTGCGGGAATACGAGTGGTGACCGCAAGCGTTCCTTTTTCGTAAATTTTCATAAAAGATTGTGTGAAATTTCTATCAACCTTGTTTGATTTCCCTTGAATTGCGCCAAAGTTTGGTATATAATGAAGCTAGATAACTCTGTAAAATTTTCATAAAAGGAAGTGCTAGTATGAATTGCTTGAACAAGAAAAATGTAGATGACATCAACGTAGCCGGTAAGAGAGTGCTGGTCCGCTGTGACTTTAACGTACCGCTGAAGGATGGCAAGATCACCGACGAGAACCGTCTGGTTGCCGCGCTGCCAACCATCAAAAAGCTGATCGCTGACGGCGGCAAGGTTATCCTCTGCTCTCACCTGGGCAAGCCGAAGGGCGAGCCGAAGCCAGAGATGTCCCTGGCGCCAGTGGCAGCACGCCTGACCGAGCTTCTCGGCCAGGAGGTCAAGTTTGCCGCTGACCCGGAGGTCGTCGGTCCAAACGCCAAGGCCGCTGTGGCAGCCATGAAGGACGGCGAGGTCATCCTGTTGGAGAACACCCGTTACCGCAAGGAAGAGACAAAGAACGGCGAGGAGTTCAGCAAAGAGCTGGCTTCCCTGGCTGACGTGTTCGTCAACGACGCGTTCGGCACCGCGCACCGGGCTCACTGCTCCAACGTTGGCGTAACCAAATATGTGGAAACCTCCGTGGTCGGTTACCTGATGCAGAAGGAGATCGACTTCCTGGGCAACGCCGTGGAGACGCCTGTCCGTCCGTTCGTCGCCATCCTGGGCGGCGCAAAGGTTGCCGACAAGCTGAACGTTATCTCCAACCTGCTGGAGAAGTGCGACACCCTCATCATCGGCGGCGGCATGGCTTACACCTTCCTGAAGGCAAAGGGCTATGAGGTCGGCGCATCCCTCGTTGACGACGAGAAGCTGGACTACTGCAAAGAGATGATGGCAAAGGCCGAGTCCCTGGGCAAGCAGCTCCTTCTGCCAGTCGACACCGCGGTGGCAGCATCCTTCCCGAACCCGATCGACGCTGAGATCGCCATTGAGAACGTTGCCTGCGACGCCATCCCGGCCGACAAGAAGGGATTGGATATTGGCGAAAAGACCGCCCAGCTGTACGCAGACGCTGTGAAGTCCGCAAAGACCGTTGTCTGGAATGGGCCGATGGGCGTGTTCGAGAATCCGTTTCTGGCAAAGGGTACCATCGCTGTGGCAAAGGCCCTGGCAGAGACAGACGCCACCACCATCATCGGCGGCGGCGACTCCGCGGCGGCAGTCAACCAGCTTGGCTTTGGCGATAAGATGTCCCACATCTCCACCGGCGGCGGCGCGTCCCTGGAGTTCCTGGAAGGCAAAGAGCTCCCAGGCGTTGCAGCAGCGAACGATAAATAAGCCGGCAAGCGCCGACAGACACACGTTGACCCCGCGCGGTGAGCAGTTGTTTTTGCACCCCGCTCACACAAGCGCGCGTGGAGACAGAACCAGCCCCCTCAAGAGTTAACGTAAAAGTTTCGTCCACCTTTTCAAAGGTGGCAGGATCCAAGGGCAGCGCCCTTGGTCGCAGACCGCAGTCTGCGAAACACCCTTTCCTGAAAAAAGATCAGGAGGGTAGGTTCAACAGTCCAGTGGACTGTTGAACCGTAGGGAACCCTATCAAGGGGTTCCCTACATGGACGGCAACGCCGCCCACCAAACAATAAGTCACCTGACGGTCGAGGCGGACCTTCGTCCGTACCGGCCGTTTTTTCATTCATCATCATTACAAAACAAGGAGTGTATCCCCCATGAATAAAGCACTGAGAAAAGCCGTTATCGCCGGCAACTGGAAGATGAACAAAACACCAGCCGAGGCCAAAGTCCTCATCGACGAGATCGCCCCGCTGGTCAAGGACGCCGCCTGCGACGTGGTCGTCTGCGTGCCATACGTTGACCTGTGTACCGCGCTGGAAGCCACCAAGGGTACCAACATCGGCGTTGGCGCTGAGAACTGCCACTGGGAGCCGTCCGGCGCCTACACCGGCGAAGTCTCCGCTCCCATGCTGAAGGCGATGGGCGTCCAGTACGTCATCATCGGCCACAGCGAGCGCCGCACCTACTTTGGCGAGACAGACGTCACCGTCAACAAGCGGGTCCGCGCCGCGCTGGATAACGGCCTGAAGGTCATCCTCTGCGTCGGCGAATACCTGGAGCAGCGGGAGCAGGGCATCACCGCGGAGCTGGTTGCCATGCAGGTGAAGATCGCCCTGGGCGGCGTTTCCGCTGAGGAGCTGAAGAACA
>CAZFHQ010000042.1:0-8905 GCA_964519325.1 uncultured Clostridium sp. | reverse complement strand
CCTGAAGGCGAGCGGCTGGGCCATGGAGGGCAATACGATCGCTTCCATGTACCTCGATGGGCTGGCTAAGCACTACGGCTTCTCGCTGGACACGCCTGTGGGCGAGCTGCCAGAGGAGATCATTGATATCCTGCTCTACGGTACCAAAGGGGAAAAGATCAGGCTGGAGCGGGTCAATGAGTATGGAAGCGGCGCCTATTACCAGGTGTTTGAGGGTATCATCAATAACCTGGAGCGCCGGTTCCGGGAGACGCAAAGCGCCTGGATCAAAGAGGAGATCGAGTCCTATATGATGGCGGTCCCCTGTAAGGCGTGCGGCGGGCGGCGGCTCTCTAAGGAAAGCCTTGCCGTAACCGTCGGCGGCATCAATATCGCGGAGTTCTGTGATAAATCCGTCACGGAAGCCCTGGCGTTTTTGGACACCCTGGAACTCACTGGCAGAAACGCCATGATCGCCGCGCCGATCCTGAAGGAGATCCGGGAACGCCTTGGCTTTTTGCAAAGCGTCGGCCTGGAATACCTGACACTGTCCCGTTCCTCCGGCACCCTTTCCGGCGGCGAAAGCCAGCGCATCCGGCTGGCTACCCAGATTGGCTCTTCTCTCATGGGCGTACTCTATATTCTGGACGAGCCAAGCATCGGGCTGCACCAGCGGGATAACGCGAAACTGCTTGGAACACTGAAGCGGCTGCGGGATCTGGGCAACACGGTCATCGTGGTGGAGCACGATGAAGAAACCATGCTGGCCGCCGATCACATTGTGGACATTGGCCCCGGCGCGGGGATCCATGGGGGAGAGGTGATCTTTAACGGCCCTGCCAGGGACATTGTCAACTGTGAAGCGTCTATCACGGGCCAATATCTCAGCGGCAAAAAGCAGGTGGAGGTGCCTGCCCAGCGGCGCAAGGGCAACGGGAAATTCCTCAAGGTTGTCGGCGCTAAGGAAAATAACCTGCAAAACCTCACGGTGAAATTTCCGCTGGGTACCATGATCTGCGTGACCGGTATTTCCGGTTCCGGCAAGTCTTCTCTTGTCAATGAGGTGCTGTATAAGCACCTGGCCTCCGAGCTCAACGGCGCCCGGCCGCGCCCAGGGAAATTTAAGGAGATCCTGGGGCTGGAGCATCTGGACAAGGTCATCCAGATCAACCAGTCGCCGATTGGCAGGACGCCCCGCTCCAACCCGGCTACCTATACCGGCCTGTTCACCGACATCCGCGAGCTGTTTGCCTCCACACAAGAAGCGAAAATGCGGGGGTTTGGGCCGGGCAGGTTCTCCTTTAACGTGAAGGGCGGCCGATGTGAAGCCTGCCAGGGCGACGGTATTTTGAAGATCGAAATGCATTTTTTGCCAGACGTTTACGTTCCCTGCGACCTGTGCAAGGGAAAGCGGTATAACCGGGAGACGCTGGAAGTAAAATATAAGGGGAAAAGCATCAGCGATGTGCTGGACATGACAGTAGAGGAAGGGCTTGCGTTTTTTGGCAACCTGCCAAAGCTCAGGCGCAAGCTGCAAACGCTGCACGACGTAGGGCTGAACTATATCAAAATCGGACAATCCTCCACCACCCTTTCCGGCGGCGAGGCGCAGCGGGTCAAGCTGGCCACCGAGCTGTGCCGCCGCTCCACCGGCAGAACGATCTACATTCTCGACGAGCCGACCACGGGGCTGCATATCGCGGACGTCCACCGGTTGATCGAGGTGCTGCAAAAGCTGGTGGACAGCGGCAATACGGTCATTGTCATCGAGCATAACCTGGACCTGATCAAAACGGCGGATTACATCATCGACCTGGGACCGGAGGGCGGCAACAAGGGCGGCACCGTGGTAGCGGCCGGTACGCCGGAGGAGGTAGCCGCTGTGCCGGCGTCATACACAGGGCAATATTTGCAGAAGCTGCTGTAATCCCCGCGAAACATGCGGAGAATCGCCGCGGATCGCGAAAAAGCGTCAAATGTTTACAGTCTGTTAATTAACTGGAACCGCAAAGTGTAGTAGAATGATACTATATTATTTTGAGGATGGTTGTTATTTGTTTGGCTATATCAAGCCGGAAAACGGCGAACTCCTGGTGAAGGAATATGAGCAGTACAAGGGCGTTTACTGCGGCCTGTGCAAAGCGCTCGGCAAGCAATACGGCTTTGCCGCGCGCCTGACGCTCAGCTATGACTGCACGTTTTTCGCGTTGTTCCTGCTTGGCATCCAGCCGGAGGCCGCCAGCTTTCAAAAGGGCCGCTGCGTTGTCAATCCAACAAAAAAGTGCGCGTTTTGCACCGGCCATCCTGAGACAATGCGGCTGCCCTCCGCGCTGTCTGTCCTTTCGATGTACCACAAGCTGAAGGACGACCTCCATGACGCGGGCTTTGGCAGCCGACTGCGCTCCTGCTGTCTGCTGCCGTTGGCGATCCGCCCCTATCATAAAGCGTGCCGGGAGTTTCCGGAGCTGGCGCGGATCTTTACGGAAATGGCGGAGGACCAGCGGGTGGTAGAGCAGAATCGGGAGCCATCCCTGGACGCCTGCGCGGAGCCTACCGCGCGAATGCTGTCGCGGGTGTTTGCCCTGGCAGCGGGATCACCGGAGCAGGAGCGGATCTTTCAAACCATCGGTTATTTTATGGGAAAATGGATTTATGTGATGGACGCCGCCGACGATTTGGCCGATGATTTAAAAAAAGGCGCCTTTAACCCGCTGGCTGTTATGATGCGGTTAACGGCAGGTTCCCCGCCGGAAGATCTGCAAAAGGCAAGGGCTTATTGCAATGGCGTGCTGAACCTTTGCGTGTCGCAGATCGTCGCGTCGGCCAATCTGGTCCAGTTTCATCATTTTGGCCCCATCATAGAGAACGTCGTCTCAAAGGGTCTGCCGGAAATGCAGCGAACGCTACTGTTTGAAAAGGAGAAAAGCACATGACCGATCCTTATAAGATTCTTGAAATTTCCCCCTCTGCAACCGATGATGAAGTGAAGGAAGCCTATCGGAAAATGGCAAAAAAATATCATCCGGACAATTATGCGGGAAGTCCATTGTCTGACCTGGCCAATGAGAAGATGAAGGAAGTCAACGAGGCATATGACCAGATTTTAAACGAGCGGAAACAGGCGAAAAACGGCGGGGCGAACAATGGCGCGGGCGGCTATGGCGCTTATGGCGGTTACGGTGCTTACAACGGTTACGCAGCGAATTCCGGCTTTAACGACGTGCGCAAGCTGATCAACAGCGGCAGGATCGCCGACGCGGAGCAGATCCTCAACGGCGTGCCGCAGGAGCAGCGGAACGCGGAATGGCATTTTCTCAAAGGCACCGTGCTGTACCGCCGCGGCTGGGTAGACGAAGCCCGCAAGCACTTTAACGCTGCGGTGGAGATGGAGCCGAACAATCCGGAATACCGTGCGGCGCTGAATCAGGTCAACGGCCAGTGGAATGGCGCCTATGGCGGCTATAATCCGGGTGTGCAGCGCAGCAGCGGCTGCGACGTTTGCTCCTCTCTGCTGTGTGCGGACTGCTGTTGTGAATGCATGGGCGGCGATCTCATTCGCTGCTGTTAAGAGGAACAGCCTATGAATCGGACCATACAAGTCGCGTTTTGCGGCGTCATTGCGGCGCTCAGTACGGTTGTGATGCTGATCGCGGGCATTGTCCCCACGGCGTCTTACGCACTGCCGGCGCTCGCTGGGATCTTTGCCATGGTGATCGTGATCGAAATGCATGTGGGCTGGGCATTTGCTGTCTATGCGGTCACGGCGGCGCTGTCGGCGCTCATCGTGCCGGATAAGGAAGCTGTGCTGCTCTACGTCATTTTCTTCGGATATTATCCGATCCTCAAAGCGCTGATCGAGCGGATCAAGCTGAAGGCGGTTGCCTATCTTATCAAATTCGCCGTCTTTAACGCGGCTGTCATCGGCGCTTATTTTATCGCGCTGTGGCTGTTGTCCCTGCCGTCGGACGCGTTTGTCATCTTTGGCGTCAGCCTGCCATGGGTGCTGCTGATCCTTGCGAACGCCGTGTTCCTTGTGTATGATTTCGCGCTTTCCGGCCTGGTTCTTACTTATTACAGGCGGCTGCATCCGCTGTTTTCCAAATGGCTGCACAAATAAATTGATTTGCTTGGGAGGAAGATCGGAATGGGTCTGAAAACCACTTTGGCAGTCTTTGCGTGCAAAGCGAGCTGCGCGCTGCTGCGAAAAATGAAGAAAGGCGGCACTACAACGCCGGGCAAGATCGCGCTGCGGATCGACCCCTCTGTGCTGCAAACCCTTGCCAAAGGGGTCAATGTTACCGTTGTCACAGGCACAAACGGCAAAACGACGACTGCCCGCATGATAGATGAGGCAATGGAACGGGCGGGGCTGGACTATTTTGCCAACCGTTCCGGCGCCAACCTGCTCAGCGGGATTGTGACGATTTTTGCGCAGAACGCCGCCGTCAGCGGAAAATGCCGCAAGCGCCACGCGCTGATCGAATGTGATGAAGCGGCCTTCCGCGTTGTGAGCAAATACCTGGACGCCAAGTGCGTCGTCGTCACAAACGTGTTCCGGGATCAGCTGGACCGTTATGGCGAGATCAGCCACACCATCAGCAAGATCACAGAGGGGATCCAGCATTCCCCTAACGCTGTTGTCTGCCTGAATGCCGATTGTTCCCTGACTGCATCCATTGCCCACCATGTGAAAAATGACATCCTGTATTTCGGTGTGGATACGCCGATTTATGAGAACGTCAAGCCGGAGCTGTCTGACGCGCCCTACTGCATCAACTGTAAGAGCGAGTATCAATACGATTATGTGACCTACGGCCATTTGGGCGGCTTTTACTGCAAAAATTGCGGTTACCGGCGGCCCCAGGCCCAGGTTTCCGCGGCCGAGGTGCTGGAGGCCGGGCCGGATTCCTCCGAGATTCGGCTGAAGCTGCTGGACTGCCTCTATGATTGCAGGATCAATCTGCCAGGCGGGTATAATATTTATAACGCGGTAGCGGCTGCCGCCGCATGCAAGGTGATGGGGATTTCTGATCAAACGATCGTAGAAGCCCTCGCGACCTTCCGCTGCGGCTTTGGCCGGATGGAAAAGGTCACGGTCAACGGCACGGACCTGCGGATGATCCTGGTGAAAAACCCGGCAGGCTGCAATCAGGCGCTCAGCTTTGTGACCAGCGCCAAAACGCCGACGACCCTTGTTTTTGCCCTGAACGATCGGGAAGCGGACAGTACAGACGTCTCCTGGATTTGGGATGTGGATTACGAGAAGGTAGCCGCCATGGGAGACAATCTGTCCAAAATTTACGTCACCGGTATCCGCGCGGACGATATGGCAGTGCGGCTCAAATATGACGGCATTCCGGAGGAGCGCATCATAAAGGAGCGGGATTACGACGCTTTGTTCCAGCGGCTGACCGCAGAGCGGACGGACGTCTGTATTCTGCCGACCTACACAGCCATGCTGGATCTGCGGGCCAAGCTGAGCAAGCTGGCGGATATCAAAGAATTCTGGGAATAGGAGGACAACAATGCGTCGATATTATGAGATCAACATTTGCCACCTTTATCCGGATCTTCTCAATCTGTACGGCGACCGTGGGAACATCATTGCGATGCAGCGCCGGCTGGAATGGCGCGGCATCCAGGCCAATGTGACCGGCGTCAATGTGGGACAACCCCTGCATTGGCAGGACTATGATATTTTCTTTATCGGCGGCGGCCAGGATTTTGAACAGGGCATTTTAATGCGGGACATCAACTCCGGCAAGGGCGACGCCATCAAGGCGGCGATTGAAGCGGGGAAGGTGTTCCTGGCAATCTGCGGCGGATATCAGCTTCTGGGAAAGTATTACGATACATGGGACGGGCAGCGGATGGAATTCCTCGGCGCCATTGATATTTGGACGAAAGGCGCCAAAGAACGGATGATCGGGAACTATGAATTCCAAACGGAGGACGGTTCCACGGTGGTCGCGTTTGAAAACCATTCCGGCCGGACCTACCTGGGCGGATCTGTCCGCCCCTTGGGCAAGGTCCTCCATGGCGGCGGCAATAACGGCCAGGACGGCACGGAGGGCGTGCGGTACCGCAACGTCTTTGGCACCTATGGCCACGGGTCCCTTCTGCCAAAAAACCCGTCGCTCTGCGACCAGATTTTAGAGCTTGCGGTGAAGGCAAAATACCCCGGCATGGCGCTCCAGCCCCTGCCTGATACCTTTGAGCTGGAAGCCCACCGCTATATGGAAGAACGGCTTGCAAAATAAACCTTCATCAAACCGACACATTTGAGAGCTGCCGCAACGGCGGCTCTTTTTTTACTGCGATCCATTGGGCCGCGTCAGCCGCAGCGCTCTTATCGCGCGAAGCCGGTAGCCCTGGATTTTGCAAGAAAATGCAAGCTCTCCTGAACCAACTTGCATGAATCCTTGGCAATTCCCGTTTTTTCACTTGCTTTTTGCAGGAATTAGCATTACAATGGATTTATAAAATTCAATCAGCAAAGAGGTAGGTATTGCATGAATAGCCAGATCACCGTGCGGATCAAACGTCGGATGTCAACTTTTTCCAAAGGGCAAAAGCTCATTGCCCAGTATATCCTGGATCATTACGATAAGGTGGCGTTTATGACGGCCTCCAAGCTGGGCGCTACGGTTGGCGTCAGCGAATCTACGGTAGTGCGGTTCGCAACAGAGATCGGCTATGCCGGCTATCCGGAGCTGCAAAAAGCGGTGCAGGAAATGATCCGCAACAAAATGACCTCTCTCCAGCGGCTGGAGATGGCAGCCTCGCTCCATGAGCCGGATAAGGTCCTGCACACCGTGCTCAGCAACGACATTGACATGATCCGGCAGACGATGGAGGAAACCTGCCAACACTCCTTTTACCGTGCGGCGGAAGCCATTGCGAATGCCCGCAAGGTTTATATTATCGGCGTGCGCAGCTCCCAGGCACTGGCGCAGTTCCTGTCCTATTACCTGAACTTCGTCGTGGAAAACGTAGTGCTGATCAGCGTCACCAGCATGGAGGAAATTTTTGAGCAGATGCTCCGCATTGAACAGCAGGACGCGATCATCGGCATCAGCTTTCCCCGGTATTCCACCAAGGCGGTCAAAGCCCTGGACTTTGCCTCCTCCCGCGGCGCAAAGGTGATTGCCATCACAGACAGCTCTGTCTCGCCTCTCGCGGAATCGGCGGATTATCTGCTGCTGGCCCGCAGCGATATGGCGTCCTTTGTGGATACGCTGGTGGCGCCGCTCAGCCTGATCAACGCGCTGATTGTGGCGATCGCAATCGAAAAAAAGGAAGAGGTGGCGGCGCTGTTCCAAAAGCTGGAGGATATTTGGGACGCTTATGAGGTTTATGAAAAGGTAGAAGAGCAGGTAAATTGATGGAACAAAACAAATTTGATGTCCTTGTGGTCGGCGGCGGCGCCGCTGGTATGATGGCGGCCGGTACCAGCGCCGAATCAGGCTGCCGCACCCTGCTGCTGGAAAAAAACAGCCGCCTTGGCAGAAAGCTGCTGATCACCGGAAAGGGGCGCTGCAACATCTGCAATAACTGCGATGTGCATACGGTGATCGAACATATCCCGACCAATCCACGGTTTTTATACAGTGCGGTTTCCCGCTTCCCGCCAGCTGAGGTAATCGCTTTTTTTGAGGGGCTTGGTCTGGCGGTGAAAACGGAGCGGGGAAACCGGGTGTTCCCCCAGTCAGATATGGCAAAGGATGTGGTGGATGCCCTTGTCAGCTTTGTGCGCGGGAGCGGAGCGCAGGTCCGCACCGGTACCGCGGCGCATCTGCTGCTGGAGGGCGGTGCTGTGAAAGGGGTCCGCACGGCCGCGGGGCATGCGCTTCTGGCTGACCATGTGATCGTTTGCTGCGGCGGCCTTTCTTATCCGGGTACCGGTTCCACGGGGGACGGCTACCGCCTGGCGGAGGAAGCCGGCCACACCGTCATCCCGGCAAAGCCGTCGCTCGTTCCGCTGGTTGCCTATGGTACGGATTGCGGCGCGATGCAGGGCCTTTCTCTGCGGAACATCCGCATCCATGTGCGGGACACCGAACGAAACACGGTGGTGTTTGAGGAGTTTGGCGAACTGCTGTTTACCCACTTCGGCCTGTCCGGGCCGGTGGTGCTCAGCGCCAGCAGCCATATGCGCGGGATGCGCCCCGGCCGCTATGAGCTGGATATTGACCTCAAGCCCGCTTTGTCAGAGGAGCAGCTTGACATGCGGCTCCAGCGCGATTTTGAGAAGCATCACAACAAAGACTACTGCAACGCTTTAGGCGATTTGCTGCCCAGAAAGATGATTCCGGTCATTGTTAAACGGTCCGGCATCGCACCGGACGCCAAGTGCAACCAGATCACCAGGGAGGAACGCCGCGGGCTGCTGGCGCTGCTCAAACGCTTCCCGATCTCCATCAAGGGCTTTCGCCCAATTGAAGAAGCGATTATCACCTCCGGCGGCGTCGCAGTGGGGGAGATCGATCCCAAGACGATGGGTTCCAAGCTGGTTTCTGGCCTGTATTTTGCCGGTGAGGTCATTGACGTGGACGCGTATACCGGTGGGTTCAACCTGCAAATTGCCTTTGCGACCGGCCGGCTGGCAGGCGGCGCTGTTTATCAATCAATGAACAAGAGAGGGGAACTCCGATTATGATTTCTGTAGCGATCGACGGGCCTGCTGGCGCAGGCAAAAGCACCATTGCGCGCCGCGCGGCCAAGGAGCTTGGCTTTATTTATGTGGACACCGGCGCGCTCTATCGGGCCATCAGCCTGTACTTGCTGCGCAGCAACACAGACATTACTGACGGCGACGCTGTCGCCGCCCAGCTGCCGAACATCTCGGTGCAGCTTGCCTTTGAAAACGGGGCGCAGCATGTGCTGCTGTGCGGGGAGGACGTTTCTGAGCTGATTCGAACGCCAG
>CAZFHQ010000041.1:6989-8949 GCA_964519325.1 uncultured Clostridium sp. | reverse complement strand
GGATCGCTTTGAGGTGAATTACGGAGCGTCGGAGCATACAACAAGATGCGTATTAGCTGAAAACGAAACCGCAGTAGAATATTTGATTTATGATGGGAAATCGGAAAACGAAGCATGCGGTCTGTATGTCCTGTATCGGAGCGATAAAAAGGATGATGGCACATGGTCTGATGAGGATGGAACGATGTTAGATTGTTATGCTTATGTGTTGGAAAGCGGCGATGTAATCAGCAGCGGGAAAATACAATGGGACGATGCAGGTTCAGAGGAATATCAAAAAGCGGTCACAGAAAAATAGACACATTAAAAATGAAAATTTAATTAGAAAAAGGAACAACGATCGAGAAGCACCACTCGCACACGAGTGGTGCTTTTGTTTTGGTGCTGGGGCAGGGCCTGCACTTTTTTGCGTAGCAGCGGATATTTTTGCAAAAACAGGGAATCAATAACGATGAAAAAACCGGAAAGAAAGGCAGGTGTTCTGCTTGAAAAAGCAAGCGCTTTACAGCCAGCCGTCCCTGGGGACACAGGTGACGGACCTGGACCAGAAGCAATATGGAAAACTGGTAAAAGAGGCCTCGCCGCCCAGCACCTGGGTGAAAAACTGCGTCATGGCCTTTTTGTTTGGCGGCGGTATCTGTACGCTGGGGCAGCTTTTGTTTGTGCTTTACAGCTTTTTCGGCCTGGCGGAAAAGGAAGCCCGCATGGGGGTGTCCATTACCTTGATCGGCCTGGCCGCGCTGCTCACAGCGTTCAAGGTGTTCGACAATATCGCCAAGCTGGCCGGCGCCGGCACAATCGTGCCGATCACAGGCTTTGCCAACTCGGTGGTGTCTCCGGCAATGGAATATAAAAGCGAGGGCTTTATCATGGGCGTCGGCGCGAAAATGTTTGTGATTGCCGGACCGGTGCTGGTGTACGGCATCACGGCCTCGGTGGTGTATGGCATGGTGCTGTATCTCGTCCGGCTGTTTGTCTGAGGAGGGGGAGCATGAAGCGGTTAGGCAGATATACCCTGCAGCTGGAGCACAAGCCATGGATTGAAGCCTACGGCTCGGTGGCCGGCAAAAAAGAAAGCGAAGGGCCGTTGGGCGGCTGCTTTGACAAGGTGTTCCCCGACACGACCCTGGGGGAAAAGACCTGGGAGAAATCGGAGAGCCGGCTGCAAACAGAGGCGGTGCGGCTCACCTTGGAAAAAGGCGGGCTGGCAAGCGATGAGATCGACTACATTTTTTCCGGCGACCTGCTCAATCAATGCATTTCCTCCACGTTTGGCCTGCGGGAGCTGAACGTTCCCTTTTTGGGCCAATACGGGGCTTGCTCCACCATGGGGCAGGCTTTGGGCATGGCGGCCGTATTCGCGGAAAGCGGCGCGGCTGCGCGGGCGCTGGCGGTTACGTCCTCCCATTTTTGCTCGGCGGAGCGGCAGTTCCGGTTTCCGCTGGAATATGGCGGGCAGCGCACGCCGACCGCCCAGTGGACAGTCACCGGCGCGGGGGCGGCGGTGGTTTCGGCCGGCACAACGCTGCCGAAAATACCGACTGGCGGCTGGAAGAAAAACCGGATCGTCCTCTCTCATCTCACGGTAGGGCGGATCGCGGATCTCGGCATTAAGGACGCCAACAACATGGGCGCCGCCATGGCGCCGGCGGCAGCCCAAACCATCGCCGATTATTTAGAGGATACCGGCACCGCGCCGGAAGATTATGACCTGATCCTCACCGGCGACCTGGGGCAGGTGGGCAGCGAGCTGCTGGAAAAGCTGCTGCGGGATCACGGCATCCGGATCGCGGCAAACCACGAGGACTGCGGCTTGCTGATTTTTGACCGCGGCAGGCAGGATGTCCACGCGGGAGGCTCCGGCTGCGGCTGCGCAGGCTCTGTTGTGTGCGCCAAGCTGTTTCGGGAGATGGAGCAGGGCCTGCGGCGCAGCGTGTTGTTTGTGCCGACCGGCGCGCTG
>CAZFHQ010000041.1:0-6979 GCA_964519325.1 uncultured Clostridium sp. | reverse complement strand
GCGCTGATGTCGCCCACCTCCTCCCAGCAAGGAGAAAGCATCCCCTCTATTGCCCAACTGGTTCATTTTACAACGGAGGAACAGGCCGCGCCGATATGAACAGCACGAAAAGATGGCAGGCGCCTTTGTGCCTGCCATCTGCTTTTATGCGAGGTTTATTTTGGCTCGTAATCCTTGAGGAAAAACCGCAGCGCCATAACGGTCACAGCGATTTTGAGTTTGGCGCTGTCTGTTACCGCTTTGGGCGGATCATCCGCCAGGCCGGTCACATCCTCTGTGGCTACGCCCGCCATTTTCGCGATGGTTACCGGAGAAAGCTGGTGATAGGTGAGCAGCACCTTCAAAAAGTCTGCCAGTTTCGCGTCTTTGTCCGCCGCCGCGCTGCCCGCAAGCGATAAGATCTTGTTGAACAGCCGGAAGCGGAAATCGGCGTCGTTGGGCAGGCAGTTGTAGTCGCCGCCGCAAAATTGCGCCATCTGCTCCTCTGTAATGCCCAGATAAATGGAAAGGGATTTGGGATTGAATTGGTATTCCTGCAGCAGCTGTCTTAACTGCTCAGGAACTGTTTTTACGCTGTCCATAAGCGCCTCCGATCGTTATACCTTGGTCGCGTCATCTTTTTCTTCGTCTGCCGGCCCCTCTTCCTGCGGCGCGGCGTGGCTGCCTGCCTGGTGCTTGCCCTTTTTCTTTTCCAGCTCCGCCAGCTCCTCGTCCAGCGCTTCTTCGCTAGTAATGTCCAGATCCTTTTGCTCCAGGCGTTTCATTTCCTTACGGTTCATCAAGTCATAGATCACGGGGATGACATACAGCGTCAGCAGGGTCGCGTAGATCAGCCCGCCAATGCACACAATGGCGATGGGCTGCATCATTTCATTGCCGGTGCCAATGCCAAGCGCCATGATGAGCAGGCCCAGCACCGTAGTAATGGTAGTCATCAGGATCGGGCGCATTCTGGTCAGGCCGGCCTCAACAATCGCCTCCCGTTTTGGCATGCCGGAGAGGCGGAGCTGGTTGATGTAATCCACCAGCACAATGCCGTTGTTGACAATGATGCCGCACAGCATGACGAAGCCGATCATGGAGATGACGCTGATCTCCATGCCGGTGATCAGCAGGCCCAGCAAGCCGCCGGTAAACGCCAGCGGGATGGTAAACATGACGATGAACGGATGCTTGAGGGACTGGAACTGGGCCACCATGATCAGGTAGACCAGCAGGATACCCAGCAGCAGCATCTGCAACAGATCAGAGATGGAGCTCATGATGTCCTCGCTGCCGCCTTCAAATTCAATTCGGGCGCCGGAGGGCAGCTCTACCTCGGCCAGCTGTGCTTTCGCGTCGTCCGTCACCAGGCTCACGTTGTAGCCGTCCGCAATGTCCGCCGTAACGTCGAGGTAGCGCATTTGGTCGACCCGATTGATGGCGCTGAGGGACTCGCCCTCAACGACCTCCGCGATGTCGCTGATTTTAACGGTCTGTTCCTCGCCGTCGCTGCCGGTTACGGTAAAGGCGTAATTCTTCACATAGTCCGGCGTCAGGTCTGTGTCGGTGTCGCGGAGCACCAGCACGTCGTAGCTGTTGCCGTCCAGGGTGATACTGGTGGAGGTCATCTCCGTGGTCAGCGCTGTGCTGAGATATTGATAAACCTGGGCGGTGGTCAAACCGTAGGACATTGCCTTCTCTTTATCCACGATGAATTGGAGGGAGGGATCCGCGTCTTCAATGCCGTCAGACACATTCTCGGTGCCATCTACGGCTTCCAGCCTGGCCGCGATGGCCTGGGCCGAATCCTGCAGCGAATCCAGATCGTCGCCAAAGACACGCACCGTAACGGTATTGTCGTTCAGGCCGCTCATCATCATGGAGGAGGCGTCGTCAGAGGCGGTGAATTCCCCATCCAGATCCTCGCAGGCGGCCAGGATCTCCTCGGTCAGCTCCTTGCTGGTTTTCTTGGCGTTGTCGGCAATGGTGACATAGAATATCACATTGCGGTTGCTGGTCTCGCCGCCGGAGAGCATTGACAGCATATTGCCGCTGCTGGAGGTGAGCATCGCGCCGACGGTATCAATGCCGTCGATTTCCCGGATGCGGTCTACCGCCTCGTTGGCTGTGGCGCGGGTATCGTCCAGCACAGCGGTTTCCGGCATTTCCAGGTTCAGGGTCAGTTCGGTGGAGTTTGTCTCCGGCATGAAGATGAAGCCTTTTGTCAGAGCCAGCGCGCCGCTGCCGACCAGCAGCACCACCGCGAGGATCAGCACGACCGGCTTGAACCGCAGCGTCCAGCGCAGGGAGCGCTCATACAGCTTCATAGCCTTGTCAAACCACTTGTGGGATTTTGGTTTTGCCTTTTTCAGCATCCGTGACGACATGGCCGGCACCAGGGTCAGCGCGACGATCAGGCTGGCAATGAGGGCAAAGCCCATGGTGAGCGCCATATCGGTGAACAGCTGGCGGGTGATGCCCTCCACAAAGACGATGGGCAGGAAAACGCAGATGGTGGTCAGCGTCGAGGAAGCGATAGCGGCCGCGACCTGGGAGGCGCCGATGACCGCCGCCTTCACAGCGGAGACGCCCTTGCTTCGCAATCGGTAGATATTCTCGATGACGACCACCGAGTTATCCACCAGCATACCCACAGCCACAGCCAGGCCGGACATGGAGATCATGTTCAGGGTGATGCCGGAGAAATACATCAGCACAAAAGCGAAGACGACGCTGATGGGGATGCTGCATAGGATAATGAAGGTCGGCTTGATGTCCCGCAGGAACAGGAACAGGATGAGGATGGCGAACACGGCGCCCAGCACCAGGCTCTCCATAATGGAGTCGACGATGGTGTAAATGTACTCGCCCTGGTTCATCAGCGGGGTGAAAGTGAGTCCTTCATAGGTGGCGGAAAGCTCGTCGAATTTTTCCTGGATGTTGTCGGATACTTCGGCGGTGGCATCGGTGGACTGCTTGGAGAAGGAGAGGAGGATACCGTCCTCGCCGTTGATGTTGGCGTAGACAGAATCGGAATTGTCGGTGAGAAACACCTCGGCGACGTCGTCCAGCGTGATGGGCGCAATGCCGTCCAGGCCCAGGTCAAGGATCACCAGATCCTGCATTTCTTCCACAGAGGTGATCTTATCGCCCACACTCACCAGATAGTCGATGCCGTCCTCCTGCACATAGCCCAGCGGCATGGAAAAATTCTGAGCGGCCAGGATCGTGGAAACCGTATCCATGGTCACAATGTTATCCAGGTCCGCCTGCTCCAGCGCGGATTCCTTGGCGGTTTCCAGCTGTTCCACGCCATCCTCCACTTCTTGGGCGGAGGCGGTCAGGCTGCTTTCGCCCAGAAGCAGCTGGGTAGAGGCGTCGCTGAGCTGGAAGATGGCGGCGGTTTTCTGCTTTTCCAGTTCCTCCATAGCTTCTTCCAGTTGGATTTCGCCGCTCTCCAGCTGTTGCAGTGTCGCGTTGAGCTGCTGCTGGGCTGCGGTGACCTGGTCAATGCCGTCGTCGATCTCGCTGATGGAAGAAGCGATGGTGCTGCGGCTCAGCCCCATGGCAGACAGGGAGCTGTCGACCTGCGACAGGCCGGCTTCCACCTCTGCCAATCCGGCCTTTGCCTGCGCCAGCGCCGCGGCGATGCCGTCTCGGTTTATGCCCATGGCGGCAAGCTGCGCGTCTACCGCGGCAAGCCCGGCCATGGTTTCTTTATATTCCGCTGAGCTTGTAATTTGATTTTTAGCGGCTTGTTTTTCCTCATCGCTCAGGCTGGCGTCGTTGTCGATCGCGTCCAGCTGCGCCTGGAACGCGCGCTCCGCTGATTCCAGCGAATCTACAGTCGACTGCAGGTTTTCCAGTTGGGAGATCGTGCTGTTCAGTTCCTTTTGGGAGGCTTCCAGCTTGTCAACCGTGGATTGCAGTTCCTGCAAGGACGCCTTGTTTTCTTCCAGCTCCGCCAGCTGGGTGGACAAGGTGGTGAGCTGGCTGTTGATCTGGGCTTTGCCCTGGCTTATCTCAGACTGCTGCTGGCTCAGCTGGGCGCTGGCGCCGGCAGTCTCCTCCGCCAGTTCCTCTTTGCCCTGCTCCACTTCGGCTTTGCCGCTTTCCAGCTCCGCGGCGCCCGCGTCAATTTGCTCCTGCGCGTCGTCAAGCTGTGCCTCTGCGTCAGAGAATTGGCCGTTGACAGCCGCCTTGACCTTTTTGTTCAGCGCGTCGATCTTGTCCTGATCCAGAATGACGTTGACCGACTGGTCGATCGTGCCGTTGGCGGTAATGCTGGCAACGCCGTCGATGCTTTCCAGCTTGTTCAGCAGCGTGGAATCCAAAAAGTCAGACAGCTCCGCCGCGTTCATGCCCTCGTAATTTACCGCGGCTACCGCCACCGGGATCATGTTGGGGTTGATCTTTAAAATGTACGGCGTGCCGACGCTGTCGTCCCATTCGCCGGAGATCGCGTTGATCTTTTGCAGGATGTCTACCGAGATGGTGTCCATGTTCACATCCTCTGTGAACTGGAGGATCACCGTGGAATAGTTGGCGCTGGAGGTCGAGGAGACTTCCTCGATATCGTCCAGGGTAGCCAGCGTTTGCTCCAGCGGTTTGGTCAAGCTGGATTCCACCTCCTCCGGCGTCGCGCCGGGATAGGTGGTCATCACGATGACATAGGGCATATCCATATTGGGCATCAGATCGGGCGTCATTTTGGTGAAGGAGACAAATCCCAGTACCAGCACAATGACGACAGCCACCAGCACGGTGAGCGGTTTTTTTACACTGAATTTTGACATATTAGTTCTCCTCCCCCAGCAACCCCCGTTTCAGGATTGCCAGCTTGTTGGCAAAATGATTCTGCGCCTCTCGTTGCAGTTCTGGATGGAAAAAGACCTGGGCGACGGTGTAGCGCAGGGCTGCTGTCAGCATCTCCAGCGTGTCCAGCAGGTCGTCCTCCGGCACGCCGCTGTCGAGCAGCTTGCGGAGGTAGCGAAAGAAGGTTTGGTACGCCTCGGTCTGGCAGCAGCCAGGCGGCGCGGACGCCAGCGTTTGGATGCGCAGGAAAGGGAAAATCCGTTGGCTGTCCTCCAGCTTCAGGTGTGGGAAGATGTTCCGGAACAGCAGGGCGTTTTCCTCCTGGCTGCCCAGGTTGACAACGGCCCGCAAAATGGCGGAGAACACCGCGAACAGATCGCCGCCTGTCTCCCGCAGGGTTTTCAGGATCGCCCGCTCGACCTCCGCCTTGCAGCCGGCAAGCAAAAAGTCCAGCAGGTCCAGCTTATTGTCAAAGTATTGATAAAAGCTGCCCCGCGGGATGTCCGCCGACCGGATGATCTTGTTGATGGAGATCTGGTCGAAGGGCGCCCGCTTCAGTTCGGCGACGGCCGCGTCAATAACGCGGCGGCGCTTTTCCTCCGGCAGCCGGAAAAACCGTTCGGTAGGCATCCTTTCCCCTCCTTAAACTGACAGTGTGTCATTATTATAAAGGAAAGAAAAAAGCCGGTCAAGGGGGTGCGGCAGATTGGCATTGTTTTGTAACCCTTTTATGGGCAAACGTCCGTTGGTTTTTAGGGGTTTTTTCCAAAAAAATCAGAATATTTGAAAGAAATACGGCAGTATATTGTAAAATTACACAAAAATGTGGGAGGAAAATCAGGGTGCGGAACCTTTACAAAAAACATTGAATATGTTAAAATAATAACGTTAAATAAATAACAAAGTACAGCGTGTTGCGAAAGTGTAAACTTTCCCCCATGCCGGTTGCATTCGCGATGGGGTATGGTATACTCGTATGTACTGTCTAACACGTTTTTCTTTGAAAACAAATTGAGGAGAGTTAGAATGAACAATTTGGAACAAACCACACAGCTTGTAGACAACGTGCCTGCTTTGGAAGCAAAGCTGGCCCGTGTCCGCGCTGCGCAAAAGCAATTTGCGGTTTATACCCAGGAACAGGTAGACCGCATCTTCCTGGCTGTGGCAACAGCGGCAAACCAGGCCCGCATCCCTCTGGCAAAAATGGCGGTGGAAGAAACCGGCATGGGGATTGTGGAGGATAAGGTCATTAAGAACCACTTTGCGGCGGAATATATTTACAACGCCTACAAGGACACCAAAACCTGTGGCGTCATTGCGGAGGACAAAGCCTACGGCACGCGGAAAATTGCGGAACCGCTTGGCGTGGTGGCCGCTGTCATCCCTACCACCAACCCGACCTCTACGGCAATTTTTAAAATCCTGATTGCCCTCAAGACCCGCAATGGTATCATCATCAGCCCGCACCCACGGGCAAAGCGCAGCACAATTGCGGCGGCGCAGCTCCTGCTGGAGGCCGCTGTCAAGGCCGGCGCCCCGCAGGACATTGTCGGCTGGATCGACGTGCCATCCCTGGAGCTGACCAACACCATCATGAAGGAGGCTGACATCATCCTGGCCACCGGCGGACCCGGCATGGTCAAGGCGGCCTATTCCAGCGGCAAGCCGGCCCTGGGCGTTGGCGCGGGGAACACCCCCGCCATCATCGACGACACCGCCGACCTCCTGCTGGCGGTCAATTCCATCATCCACTCCAAAACCTTTGACAACGGCATGATCTGCGCTTCGGAGCAGTCGGTCATTGTCCATGAGAACGTGTATCCCCAGGTGAAAAAAGAATTTGCCAGGCGGGGCTGCTACTTTCTGGACAAGGCAGAAACAGAAAAGGTGCGCAAGACCATCCTGATCAACGGATCGCTCAACGCCAAAATCGTTGGCCAGAGCGCCCACACCATCGCGTCGCTGGCCGGCGTTGCCGTGCCGTCCGCCACAAAGATCCTCATTGGCGAGGTGGAGAGCGTCGATCTCTCAGAGGAATTTGCCCACGAGAAGCTGTCCCCGGTGCTGGCCATGTATAAGGCCAGGGACTTTGACGACGCCCTGAACAAAGCGGAGCGTCTCATCGCAGACGGCGGCTACGGCCATACCTCTTCCATCTATCTCAACGCTGTGACAGAGCGGG
>CAZFHQ010000040.1:0-8950 GCA_964519325.1 uncultured Clostridium sp. | reverse complement strand
CTGTTGGCAGCGCACGGGCCGCCAAAGCGGCTTACTGCCTGGCAAAAGCCGCTGGCGCCAACGGCATGGTCGGCGGGCAGGTGATCGACCTGGCCAGCGAGGGGAAACGGGTGTCGGTTGAGGTTTTGCAGCAGCAGGACGCCTATAAGACCGGCGCGTTGATCTCCGCTGCCTGCGAGATGGGCTGCATTTTAGGCGGCGGCAGCAACGCCCAGGTTACCGCTGCCCGCAAATTTGCCAGGGATATCGGCCTTGCCTTCCAAATTGTAGACGATATTCTGGATGTGACCAGCACCACGGAAGAGCTTGGCAAACTGGTCGGCAGCGACGCCGCCAACGCAAAATCCACTTATGTTACAGAGCTTGGCCTCAAGCAGGCCTCCGCCATGGCAAACCAGCTGACAGAGGACGCTATTGAAGCGCTGGCGGTATTCCCAGACTGTGAGGTCAAATCGGATGTGATCGCTCTGGCACGGTATCTGGCAGTCCGAAAAAAATAGAAAAAATGTTGACAGGATTGACAGTTTATGATATGATAGATAGGCCGCATATTATGGGTTATAAGCGGAAATTCCCACCCATCGTAGCGAGATTATAAAGAAGGTAGGACCTTTAAGAATGTTTGCAGTAATCGAAACAGGCGGCAAGCAGTACAAGGTACAGAATGGCGACGTCATTTATGTAGAGAAGCTTGCAGCAGAAGAAAACGCGGAGGTCAGCTTCCAGGTGGTTGCACTTGGCGGCGAGAACGGCCTCAAGGTTGGTACCCCTTATGTTGACGGCGCTTCCGTCACGGGCAAGGTACTCAAGACCGGCAAGGGCAAAAAAATCACGGTGTTTACTTACAAGCCGAAGAAAGGCTCCAAGCGCAAGATGGGCCACAGACAGCCGTACACAAAGGTTGAGATCGCAGCCATCAACGGCTAAGCTCCATGATTTGCGTCAGCTTTTTGACAGCTTCCTCTGGTGAGATCGTCGGCTTCTCCATTGACGGCCATGCCGGTTATGGCGAAGCGGGGACAGACATTGTCTGCGCTGCGGTTTCGTCCGCGGCTTACATGACGGTGAACACGGTCACAGACGTGCTCCGGGTCGGGGCGCAGGTGTTGGCCGAGAATGACGGCTGCCTGTCTTTACGGGTCACAAAAGGAGAGGCTGTACAATGCCGCAATTTATTTGCGGGCTTCAAGCTCCATATGCTTGGGCTTGAAGAACAATATCCTGAAAATATTCGTGTCAATTATTTGGAGGTGTAAGGAAATGCTTAAGATTAATATCCAATTGTTTGCTCACAAAAAAGGTATGGGTTCCACCAAGAACGGCCGTGATTCCGAGTCCAAGCGTCTCGGCGTAAAGCGTGCCGACGGTCAGTTCGTGCTGGCTGGCAACATCCTGGTCAAGCAGCGCGGCACCCATATCCACCCTGGCAACAATGTCGGCATCGGTTCTGACGACACGCTGTTTGCGCTTGTTGACGGCAGAGTCAAATTCGAGCGTATGGGTCGTGACCGCAAAAAGGTCAGCGTTTACGCGATCGAGCAGTAATCATTGGCCAGTATAAGTTTGAGCTTGAAATCTCGGGGGATCTATCGCCCGGGATTTTTTCATCATCAAAGCAAAATCTTGAGGGAATGGCGGTAGCTTATGTTTATTGATGTTGCAAAAATTAAAATCAAAGCCGGTGACGGCGGCAATGGTGCCGTTTCGTTCCATCGGGAGAAATATGTAGCCTCCGGCGGGCCGGACGGCGGCGACGGCGGCAAGGGCGGCGATATTGTGTTCCAGACAGACACGAATCTCTCCACTCTGCAGGATTTTCGCTACAAGCGGAAATATGCGGCAAAAAACGGCGAAAACGGCGGCGCAAAGCGGTGCAGCGGCAAGAGCGCGGACAATTTAGTGATCCGGGTACCCATGGGTACATTGGTGAAAGACGCTGAGACCGGACGGCTCCTGGCCGATCTCTCCACCGGCGAGCCCCAGGTCATCCTCAAAGGCGGCCGCGGCGGTTGGGGCAACGCCCACTTTGCCACGCCGACCCGCCAGACGCCGCGCTTTGCCAAGCCTGGCACCCCTGGCGAGGAGCTGGAAGTCCAGCTGGAGCTTAAGCTGCTGGCAGACGTTGGCCTTGTTGGATTCCCCAACGTGGGCAAGTCCACGCTGATCTCTGTGGTGAGCGCGGCAAGGCCGGATATCGCCAACTACCACTTTACCACCATCACACCGGTGCTGGGCGTGGTCGACCTGGGCGAGGGCAACTCCTATGTGATCGCTGATATTCCTGGCCTGATCGAGGGCGCGGGAGACGGCGTTGGCCTTGGCCACCAGTTCCTGCGCCATGTGGAACGCTGCCGCATGCTGGTTCACATTGTAGACGTTTCCGGCAGCGAGGGCCGCGACCCAAAAGAGGATTTCCGTATCATCAATGAGGAGCTGAAAAAGTTTGACCCAGCACTGGCCGAGCGCCCCATGGTGGTCGCCGGCAACAAATGCGACCTGGCCACAGATGAGCAGATCGCGGACTTCAAAGCATTTGCGGAGGAACAGGGCTACGACTTTTTCCCGATCATGGCGGCCATCCGCTATGACGTGGACCCGCTCCTGAACAAAATCAAGGAGATGCTCAGCAAGCTGCCGCCGGTCCTGCAGTTTGAGCCGGAGCCAACGCCGGTGAAAGCGCCGGAGGAATTTGAGAAAACCAAGGTCAGCATCTCTAACCATGACGGCGTTTACTTTGTGGAGGGAAAATGGCTTATCCAGCTGATCAACTCCATCAATTTTGACGATTACGAGTCGCTCCAATATTTCCAACGGGTTCTTAACAATACCGGCGTCATCGACGCACTGCGGGAGGCCGGCATCCAGGAGGGCGACACCGTCAGTATGTATGACCTGGAATTTGATTTTGTCAATTAGAGGTGGCGCGAAGTGGAACGATTCTGGAATCAGGACTGCGATCCCAAGCAGCTCAGCCCGCTGACACTGGCCTTCGTCGGTGACTGTGTGTTTGAACTGTTTGTGCGGGAACGGCTGGTGTGCCAGGGCAACTGCCCGGTGAACCAGCTCCACACAAAGAGCGTTGCGCAGGTGCGGTGCGACGCCCAGGCAAAGTCTATGGAACAACTGCTGCCCTTGCTCACCGAGGAGGAAATCAGCGTTTATAAGCGGGGGAGAAACGCGAAAACCTCTGTGCCGAAAAACGCCTCCAGCGCGGATTATCACGCCGCGACAGGGCTGGAGGCTGTGTTCGGATACCTGTATCTGAGCGGGGATCTGGAACGGCTGCGGGAGCTTTATACGCTCCTATGTGAGGAAGCTTAATTCGCAATTTTATATCTGTTATAAAAGTGTACCACGGCATTGGCTGTGGTATTTTTTTGTTTCGTCGGGAATCCTGAAAAACTAAACTGCCACTTGACACAGGATGCTATGTATTATTGAATATAGTGTAAGCTAAAGCATAGGAAAAAGCCGTCGGCAAGGGGGGAGGGTCCCCACGCCTGACAACAGTAACAGGAGGTTATATGATTGATGAAGGATTGCACAAAACGCGGCGGCGAGGCGCCTTACGGCAGCAATAGAACAATGGTTGCATTCAGGGTAGGGCTTTATAAGCCCTGAGATTTGCAGAGCATGAAAGGCCCTAGGACAAAATAATGGAACAATTGTGAAGAATCTGTGACAATAGACTTGAAAATAGCGCCGTTTTGGTATAAAATGAGGTTGTCTAAGCACGTTTTTTTGAAAATTCCAAACACATTGAGAGAAGGAAAGGAATGAAACACATGAAAATGACAAAGGTTGTTCCTGCAGTGCTGGCCGGCCTGCTTGTGAGCGCATGTTCTCTGGGCCTGCTGTCCGGCTGTGGGGAGGAGGAGTCTGCCGCGGAGTCCACCGCGGAGGCAAACACCATTACCAGTGCAGACGATTTGGTAGGCAAAACCATCGGTGTGCAGATGGGTACGACCGGTATGTATGCCGCTGAGGAAGTCGAGGACGCTACCGTTGAAAAGTATAATAAGGGCGTTGATGCTGTGCAGGCGCTCAAGCAGGGAAAGATTGACGCTGTGATCATCGACCTGGAGCCTGCCAAGGTTTTCGTCTCCAAGAACGACGACCTGCAGATCCTGGACGAGGAGTTCGCGACGGAAGAGTACGCCATTGCAGTGGCCAAGGACAACACAGAGCTTCGCGATGAGATCAACACAGCCCTCCAGGAGCTGAAGGATGACGGAACCTTGCAGGAGATCGAGTCTAACTGGATCGGTGACGACGCCGGTGAGAATCCCTATGTTACACCAGAAGGCACGACCTATGACAAGGGTACGCTGGTGATGGCGACGAACGCCGAGTTCCCGCCGTATGAAAGCCTGGAAGGCAGCGATGTCGTCGGCTTTGACGCCGACATGATGCAGGCGATCTGCGACAAGCTGGGCTATGATCTCTCCATCGAAAACATGGAGTTTGACTCTGTGATTGCGGCAGTGCAGAGCGGAAAGGCGCAGGTTGGAGTTGCCGGCCTGACTGTCAATGAGGAGAGAGAGAAGAACGTTTCCTTCACGGATTCCTACACGACCTCCCATCAGGTTATTATTGTGAGAAAATAACGAACAGAACACGTTGCAGACAAAAGGTTGTCCGTTGACTGGGCAGCCTTTTGTTGCTGAATTCTAATAAGAGGGAGGGAATTGTATGGGGAATTTCTTTGAGCAATTCTATGATACCTTTATTGTAAAATCCCGCTGGACGTGGCTTTTGAACGGCCTTGGCAACACGATGATCATCACGGTGTTTGCCGTGATGCTGGGCATGATTTTGGGCTTTTTAATCGCTATTATTCGCACGACCCATGACAAGCAGGGAAAATTGATCATTCCCAATCTGATTTGCCGGGTCTATCTGACCGTGATACGGGGTACCCCGGTTGTGGTGCAGCTGCTGATCATCTATTTCGTCGTATTCAGTTCGGTCGCGATCAATAAAACCATCGTGGCGGTGCTGGCATTCGGCCTGAACTCTGCTGCTTATGTGGCGGAGATCGTCCGTTCCGGCATTATGTCGCTGGATCAGGGGCAGTTTGAAGCCGGCGCGAGCCTGGGGCTGAGCTACCCCAAAACGATGATTTCGATCATTTTGCCGCAAGCGTTTAAAAACGTCCTTCCGGCACTGGCAAACGAGTGTATCGTACTGCTGAAGGAAACCTCTGTTGCGGGCTACATCGCCATCCAGGACCTGACCAAGGGGGGCGACCAGATCCGAAGCGATACATACAATGCATTCCTGCCGCTGCTTGCCGTGGCAGCGATTTATCTTGTCATCGTCATGTTCCTGACCTATCTGGTATCCCGGCTGGAGAGGAGGCTTGCAAAAAGTGATCGACGTTAGAAATTTATGCAAGTCCTTTGGCAAGCTGGAGGTTTTGCGAGATATTTCTGAGACGATTGAAAAGGGGGAAAAGGTGGTTGTCATCGGTCCCTCCGGCTCAGGAAAGAGCACGTTTCTCCGATGCATGAATCTACTGGAAAAGCCCACCTCCGGCCAGATTATTTTTGAAGGGAAAGAAATTACCCACGCAAAATCCTCCGAGGTCAATCTGCTCCGCCGAAAGATGGGTATGGTATTCCAGCACTTTAACCTGTTCCCCCACATGACGGTGCGCCGGAATATTACGCTGGCGCCGACTAAGCTGGGAATCCTTTCTAAGGAGGAAGCGAACCAAAGGGCAGACGACCTGCTGCGCAAGGTGGGCCTGCTGGAGAAAGCGGAGCAGTATCCTGCCCAACTTTCCGGCGGACAAAAGCAGCGGATTGCCATCGTCCGCGCACTGGCCATGAATCCGGACGTCATGCTGTTTGACGAGCCAACTTCTGCCCTTGATCCGGAAATGGTAGGCGAGGTGCTGCAATTGATGAAGCAGCTGGCGGAGGACGGCATGACGATGGTCGTGGTAACCCACGAGATGGGCTTTGCCCGCGAGGTGGCTTCCCGGGTGCTTTTCATGGCGGATGGTTCGATTGTGGAGCAGGCGCCGCCGGATGAGTTTTTCAATCATCCCAAAAATGACCGGCTGCAGGAATTTCTCTCAAAGGTGTTGTAACAATGGAATATACGATGCAATGGTCAGAGGGACTGGAAGGCAACCTGTCTGCTAAGCGGATCCGGGAAGCGGTATTCGTCAAGGAGCAGGGCTTTCACCATGAATTTGACGAAATTGACGACACTGCGCTGCATGTGGTCGTGTTTGCCGATGGGGTTCCCGCCGCTACTGGCAGGCTGTATCAGGATGACGCGGGCTGGCATATTGGCAGGGTTGCCGTAATACAGCAATTCCGGGGCCAAAACCTGGGCGCCCTTGTGGTGGAGGCACTGGAAAATGCGGCAAAACGGAACCGCGCTGGGAAGATTACTTTGTCCGCACAGGTGCGGGTGCAGGGCTTTTATGAAAAGCAAGGCTATACCGGATTCGGCGAAATATATCTGGATGAATTTTGTCCCCACATTGCCATGGAAAAGCAGCTGTCGCCAGGATGAAGTCCCCTTAGCCAGGTGGGAACTGAGCCTTAAGGCCGTTAGGGGGCTGACGGATCGCAAAGAAAAGAGGGAGCAGGATCGTTGGATCCTACGCCCTCTTTTTGCGTTCAGCGGGAATTAGCTGTCAGAAATATTTTTGTAAAACTCGCAATAGTCGGTCCTGCCCTCGTTGGTGAACTGGATCGCGTCCCTTGGGTGCTGGTTCAGAAGCCCGGTGATCATGTACTGAATGTCATAGCCCCATACAACACCGGAGGCCTTCAGCGGCAGCATATACTGTTCAATGAAGGTTAGCAGGGCAAACAGGCTGTATTTTGGGTTCTTCAGGAAGCCCAGCAGAAGCTCCATGGCGCAATTGCCGGCGCCGCGGCCCATGCCGTTGCAGGTGGCGTCCAGGTAGCTTACGCCATAGGACATCGTCTCTATGGTATTGGCAAAGGCAAGGTTCTGGTTGTTGTGGGCGTGAAAACCGATCTGCTTGTTGTATTTTTCACCGTATTCCAGATATTTTCTTGCCAGAGCGCCGGCAGATTCCGGATAAAAGCATCCATAAGAATCCACCAGATAAATGACGTCCACGTTCGTTTGGCCCAGCATGTCCAGCGCGGATTCAACCTGCTCCTCGTTTGCCTGGCCAATGGCCATGATGTTGCAGGTAGTCTCGTAGCCAAGGCTGTGAAAATGCTCGATCATCTCAATAGCGGCGGGGATCTGATGGATATAGCAGGCTACCCGGATCAGGTCGATCACGCTCTCTGACCTGGGCAGGAAGTCTGTTTTATAATCGCATCGGCCAACGTCCGCCATCACCGCGATTTTCATGGGGCTGTCATTTTCGCCAACGATCGCGCGGATCGCTTCTTCGTCGCAGAATTTCCACTTGCCGAATTCATTGACGTCAAACAGCTTCTTTGAGGCTTTGTAGCCGAACTCCATATAGTCAACGCCGCACTGAATATTGGTCTCATACAGCGCGCGGACAAATTCGTCTGTAAATTCAAAATTATTGCAAAGTCCGCCGTCGCGGATCGTAGCGTCCACTACCTTCAGGTCGGTTCTGACGGTCATCAAGTTTCCTTTTCTGTGTTCCATGCTCGCTCTCCTTACTTTAGCGCTTTTATGTTTTTATGTATTAAAGTATACAGGAAGCAAGGGCGCTTGTCAATAGGCGGTTTACAAAAAAGCTGTAAACATCAAAATGAAAGAAGGTGGGGGAGGGACTTTCGTAATTCGCGCAAAATCAAAACAAAATTTAGAATATTCCATGGAATCCCGTCCAGAGATGAAAGAAAAGAATCATATTTTTTCATTTTTCACGGTAAAATATTGTTATTGAGAAAAAAGCGACATTTACTGGTTGACAAAATTTTTAGGAAGTAGTTAAATGATAATATTGCAACTGAAATCAAATGGCAGGATGGAAAATCTATTATGCACAAGGAACTATCACCAATTGAATATAACAAATCAGAGACTACACAGCACCTGCTGCACGCAATGATCGAAGTGCTGCACGACGCGGGGTTTCGCGTTACCAACCAGCGCAAGCTGATTTTGGAGGCGGTGGCGTATCAGGTTGGCTGGCATGTGCATCCCAAGGATGTTTACTCTTACGTCCACGAGCGCGACCAGTCCATTGGGCTGGCCACTGTTTACCGCACGTTAAAAATGCTGGAGGATATGGACCTGCTCAACAAAATCTACATGATGGGGATGCAGGAGGATCATGACATGGGGCATGGAGAGCAGCACTATCATCTGATCTGCTTAAAATGCGGCAGCATTGTAGACATTAACGATGCCACCTTTCATGAAATCAGCGCCCATATCAAGCGGGAATACGGCTTTGAAACGACCCAGATTAAAATGTCGGTCTACGGCCTGTGCGAGGATTGCAGAAGGATTGCGAAGCTGGAACAGAGCCAGCGATAAAAGAGGGGAGCATAGGCTCCCTTGTTTTATTTTTGCCGCAGACGCCATATACATATCTTATGTAGGGTGGTGTTATGCTGATGGTCCGAATGCATAAGAAAGTCTCGCTGGCTTGTTTTCTGCTTTTGTTTGCCGCATCATGCGCACTGTTTGCCGCGGTATCCCTGCGCGCTTCGTTTCGCATTGGGGAGCAGGCGGCGCAAATGGAAAGCGCTATGGAGAAAACGATCCTTTTGGACGCCGGCCACGGCGGCGAGGATGGGGGAACGGTTGGCGAAGGGGATCTTTTGGAAAAAGACATCAATCTTGCAATCACCCTGAAATTAAAAGCAATGCTGGAGGCCTCTGGCTTTCAGGTAATCCTGACGCGGGAAACGGATGAGTTTATTGGGGATAACACCCTTTCCACACTGGCAGAACGGAAAAAATCGGATATGCAGGCGCGGCTCCAACTGATACGCGACCATCCGGAAAGCCTGTTTGTCAG
>CAZFHQ010000039.1:0-9239 GCA_964519325.1 uncultured Clostridium sp. | reverse complement strand
CCATGAAGATCCTCCGCTCCCGCCTGTATGAGGCGGAGCAGGAAAAGCAGAACGCCGAGTTCGCCGCCGAGCGCCGCTCCCAGGTGGGAACCGGCGACCGCTCCGAGCGAATCCGCACTTATAACTACCCCCAGGGCCGGATTACCGACCACCGGATCGGCCTGACCATCTATAAATTTGACGATATGCTCAACGGCAATTTGACAGAAATGATCGACGCGCTGATCACGGCGGATCGGGCGGCAAAGCTCCAAAACGCTGTGGAAAGCCAGGAAAATAAGTAGGAGGCAGTCCCCATGGAAACAAAAGAACTTAACCTGTTGATGAATCAAGAGGCAGCCATCGCAGAGGCTGGCAGGATCCTGAAAAACGGCGGTATCGTCGCCATCCCCACCGAGACCGTATACGGTCTGGCGGCAGACGCTTTTAACGCGGACGCCGTGGCAAAGATTTTTGAAGCCAAGGGCCGTCCCCAGGACAACCCGGTCATCGTCCACATTGCCAGCCTGGACCAGCTGCCCCAGGTGGCGGCGGAGGTGCCGGAAAAGGCCCGGAAGCTGATCGACGCCTTTTGGCCCGGCCCGCTGACGCTGGTGCTGCCAAAGGCCGACAAGGTGCCGGCCTGTGTCAGCGCCGGACTGCCCACCGTGGCGGTGCGCTTCCCGAAAAATAAGAACACCCAGGCTATCATCAGGGCGGCAGGCGCCCCGCTGGCCGCGCCCTCCGCCAACATTTCCGGCAGCCCAAGCCCCACCAAGGCGCTCCACGTCCTAGCGGACCTGAAGGGCAAGATCGACGCTGTCGTGAAAGACAGCGGCCTGTGCGAGGTCGGCTTGGAATCCACCGTGGTGGACATGACCCAGGAGCCGCCGGTGCTGCTCCGCCCCGGCGCGGTGACGCCGGAACAGATCCGGGAAGTGATCGGGGAGCTGGCCATCAGCCCCGGCGTTACAGAGCAGGTCGATGACGGCGCGGCTGTGGCTTCCCCCGGCATGAAGTACCGCCACTACGCCCCCAAGGTCAAGGTGATTTTGGTCAAGGGCAGCTATGAAAAGTATCGCGATTATCTGAACGACCACCAGTCCAGCAAAAACGTGGCCCTGTGCTACAAAGGCGAGGGTACCGACATCGGCGTGCCGGTGGTTTCTTACGGGCTTAAGGGCAGCCCGGAGGAGCAGGCGAAGGAATTGTTCGACGCGCTGCGCCGCATAGATAAAATGGCAGTGAACGTAGTGTATGCCCGCTGCCCGAAGCCGGAAGGCATTGGGCTGGCCCTGTATAACCGCTTGATCCGGGCGGCTGGATTCGAGGTGTTGGAACTTGGTGAGTAGTGTGATCGTCGGGCTGACCGGCCCCACCGGCGCGGGCAAATCCACCGTTTGCCTGGAGCTTGCAGCGGAGGGCTGCGCCATCATCGACTGCGACGTGCTGGCCCACAAGGTGCTCGCTCACAGCCAGCCCTGCAAGGCGGAGCTGGCAAAGGCCTTTGGACAGGATATTTTGGATGAAAAGGGACAGGTGGACCGCAAGCTGCTGGGCAGCCGGGCGTTCCGCAGCCAGGAGGAAACGGCGCTGCTCAACGCCATTACCCATCCCCACATTCTCCACGCCCTGCGGGAGGAGATCCGCCGGCGCAAGGAGGAGAAAAACCGGTTCATCGTGCTGGACGCGCCTACCCTGCTGGAATCCGGCAGCGGCGACCTGTGCGATTTCGTCATTGTGGTCACGGCGCCGGCGGCGGTGCGCAAGGCCCGCATTTTACAGCGGGACGGCCTGACGGAAGCGGAAGCGGCGGCACGGATGGCCGCCCAGCCGGCAGAGGAGTTTTATGTGCATCACGCGGATTTTGTGGTGGACGGCACGCTGGACCAGGCCAGCTTATCCCGCAAGCTGCGGACGATCCTGAAGTCGATTACAGGTGGCTATGATGGGTAAGCGGTGCAGACGGGTGCTGGCGGTTTTGCTGGTGCTGGCGTTGGTTGCCGGCTTTGCGGCGCTGGGCGGCTGCATCAGCTTTGACGACGGCAGCTACCCCAGGGAATACAGTGAGATCGTCACCCAGGAGGCCAGCAACAACGGCCTGGAGGAAGCGCTGGTTTACGCGGTTATCAAGGCGGAGAGCAACTTTGACGCGGACGCTGTCTCCCGGGTGGGGGCCGTCGGGCTGATGCAGCTCATGCCGGAAACCTTTGACTGGCTGCTCATGCGGGACGGCAACACCGAATTGACAGAGGATGACCTGACCAACCCGTCCGTCAATATCCGGTACGGCTGCAAATATTTGGCGTTTCTCAGCGAGCTGTATCCGGCGGTGGAAACCGTTGTGGCGGCCTACAACGCCGGCCACGGCACGGTGAGCGCCTGGCTCAGCGACGCGGAATATTCCAGCGACGGCGTGACCCTGGACAAGATCCCTTATTCTGAAACAGACGCCTATGTGAACAAGGTGATGGGATATTACGCGAAATATCAGGAACTTTATTATGGAACCGAGAACAATGAGGAGGAAGCATAAATGAGCGAACAAGTGGAAGCAATGAGCAAGGAGCTGCTGATCTGCCGCAAAAACGGCTACTTTGAGGTAGACGATGCGGCGGTGGAGCAGGCGGACGCGTTCTGCGAGGACTACAAGGCGTTTCTGGACGCTGCGAAAACAGAGCGTGAGGCGGTGGAGTACGCCATTTCCCACGCGGAAGCGGCGGGCTTTAAAGCCTTTGACCCAAAACAAGCTTACCGGCCCGGCGACAAAGTCTATTACAACAACCGGGGCAAGGCCGTCATTCTGGCGGTCATTGGCAAGCAGGGCTGCAAAAATGGGGTGCGCATCGCCGCGGCCCATATCGACTCCCCCCGGCTGGACCTGAAGCCCCACCCGTTGTATGAGGACAACGACCTGGTGCTGTTCAAGACCCACTATTACGGCGGCATTAAAAAGTATCAGTGGACTACCATTCCCCTTGCGATGCACGGTCGGGTGGTCAAGCGGGACGGCGCCTATGTCGACCTGCGTATTGGCGAGGAGCCGGGTGAGCAGCAATTTTGCGTGACCGACCTGCTGCCCCACCTGGGCGCCGAGCAGATGACAAAAACCCTGGCAAAGGCCATTGAGGGCGAGAACCTCAATGTGCTCATTGGCAGCCGCCCTGTGCGGGATGACCAGGGCAAGGACCTGTTCAAGCTGAATATCATGAAGCTGATCCATGACAAATACGGCCTGGTGGAGGAGGATTTCGTTTCCGGCGAGATCGAATTTGTGCCGGCGTTCCGTGCCGCTGACATCGGCTTTGACCGGAGCATGATCGGCGCTTACGGCCACGACGACCGCGTCTGCGCGTACCCGGCGCTGCAGGCGATTTTCCGCTGCGGCGTGCCGGAAAACACGGTGATGACCGTGCTGGCAGATAAGGAAGAGGTGGGCAGCGAGGGCAACACCGGCATGAACTCTTCCTTCCTGCGCTATTTTATCTGCGACCTGGCCCGTCAGGAGGGCTTGGAGGGCTATGAGGTGCTGCGGAAGTCCAAGTGCCTTTCCGCCGACGTGACAGCTGCCTACGACCCCACCTATAGCAGCGCCTATGAGCCGCTGAACTCCTGCTACCTGAACAACGGCGTCGGCGTGATGAAATACACCGGTTCCCGCGGCAAGAGCGGCACCAGCGACGCTTCGGCGGAGTTTATGGCGGAGATCCGCAGGCTGTTCCACGACAATGACGTGCTGTGGCAGACCGGCGAGCTGGGCAAGGTGGACGGCGGCGGCGGCGGTACCGTTGCCATGTTCATCGCCAACCTGGACATCGATGTGGTAGACGTTGGTGTGCCGGTGATCTCCATGCACGCGCCCTTTGAGGTTGTCGCCAAGCTGGACGTCTACATGGCGTACCGCGGGTTCAAGGCGTTTTTTGAGGCGTGATGTGACCGGTTCCGGCAGGAGGTGCGGGAATGCAGGTGCAGCGCAGCCGAAAAAAACACAGGGTTCCTAAGCGGCGGGGGCAGGTGTCGATCCACAGTGTCCGGCGGCCTGCCGGGCAGATGCGCCGGCTTCGTCTTTGGGTGGCGCTGGCGGCGCTGCTGGCCGCGGCGGCGGTGGCGGCGGCGGGGTTCTGCTTTTGGGTCCAGTTTGCCGCGCCCTTCCGTCAGGCGGCGGAGCGGGACGCGGCGGGGGCGTCTTCATCGCCAAGCAAGGCCCTCCCCGTTTATGACGACAGCTTTAACCTGGTGCTGGTCAACAGCGAGAACAGGCTGCCGGAAGATTTTGAAGTCCGCCTTGCCACTGTAGACGGCGTAGAGGTGGAGGAGCGGATCGCCGTGTATCTGGAGCTTCTGCTGGCGGACGCGGCGGCTGACGGGATCGACCTGCGGGTGGACTCCGGCTATGTCAGCGTGGAGGAGCAGACGGCCCGCTATGAAAGCGCCGTCCAGTCCCTGATGGAAGGCGGCCTCTCCCGCATGAAGGCGGAGGACGAAGCCGCGCGCACAGTGGGCGCCGGCGGTTACAGCGAATTCCAAACCGGCATGGCGGTGATTTTTGCCACCGGCGAGAGCGGCAGCTTTGCTTCCACGGCGGCTTACCGCTGGCTGGTCAGCAATTGCATCCAATACGGGTTTATCCTGCGGTATCCGGAGAATAAGACCGCTTACACCCAGATGGAATTTTCCCCGGCGCATTTCCGGTTTGTAGGCGTCAAACACGCCACGCGCATGCGGGAGCTGGAGCTATGCTTGGAGGAATACACCCGCTACCTGTCCAGCCAGGGGTAAGGGCCGTGTGGAAAATTCAGGATCCAGAAAAATAATCCTTGCAATTCATTGCGGATTGTGATACAATCACTTTATTAATGTTGTATATTAGCTGAAAGAGGTGACAAAAATGAAAGAGGCGATCCATCCAAAGTATGAGAAGGCAACGATCCGGTGCGCTTGCGGCAACGTGATCGAAACACGGACAACAAAGGGCGACATCAGCGTTGAAATTTGCTCCAAGTGCCATCCCTTCTTTACCGGCAAGCAGAAGCTGGTCGACACAAGCGGCCGCGTGGATCTGTTTAAGAAGCGCTATGGTTTGAAGGATAAATAAGAAGCGTTCCAGTAGCCGAATGTTATTTCTTTTAGTTTGTCTTTTCGATAAAGCGGTGCAGTTGCTTGCACCGCTTTTTTCATCTGAACCGGGTCCGCTGCGGCGGGCGGAAGAAAGGAGTGGCAAAGATGGCGGAAGCGTACCGGACGGTCGCGGCGGAGGGCTGTGCCGAGTTTGTGGAAAAACGTTCCCGGTTTATCGGGTATAGCAAGCCGGTCTCCACAGAGGAGCAGGCTGCGGCGTTTATCCAGGCGATCAAATCGAAGCATTGGGACGCCAGGCATAACGTATATGCCTACTGCCTGCGGGAAGGGCAGATCAAGCGCTATTCCGATGACGGGGAACCGCAGGGAACCGCGGGGATCCCCACGCTGGACGTGCTGCGCAAAACCGGCCTCACTGACGTTGTTGTGGTGGTGACCCGCTACTTTGGCGGCATATTGCTGGGCGGCGGCGGTTTGGTGCGGGCCTATTCCCACGCGGCCCGGCTGGCGGTGGAGCAGGCGGGAATCGTCACCATGCGGCGGTGCAAGCTGTGCTCCCTCACCTGCGACTACAATCAGTACGGCAAGATCGCGTCGCTGATCCCCGCAAACGGCGGCGTTGTGGACAGCAGCGATTTTGGCGGGGCGGTGGCCCTGTCCTTCCACATGGCGGCGGAGGACCTGGCCAGTTTTGAAAAACAGCTGGCCGACGCTACCTGCGGTTCCGTGGCCGCCGCCTATACGGGAGAAGCGTTCTTTCCGGTGGAAAACGGCTGACCGCCCCTGCGGCGCTGGCGAAAAAATTTAAATTTTTGAAAATGATTGCAGGATTTTTCGGTTATATTTCGTATATCTCTATGAAAGAATGTGAAAATAGCGAAAATAGCTGTTTTTTTGGAGGTGAGCGCAATGGAAACTGTGCGGGAACGGAGTCAGGCGTTTGAAAAGCTGACCCTGTCTCCCTACGCGGCCCTGGCCGGCAATACCAGGGGAAGGGAGCGGCCGGAGCCGGAGGACCCCCTGCGCACGCCGTACCAGCGGGATCGGGACCGGATCATCCACTGCAACGCCTTCCGCAGGCTGAAGCATAAGACCCAGGTCTTTCTCTCGCCGGAGGGGGACCACTACCGCACCCGCCTGACCCACACCCTGGAGGTGGCGCAGATCGCCCGCACCATGGCCGTGGCGCTCCAGCTGAATGAAACGCTCACCGAGGCGATCGCTCTGGGCCATGACTTAGGACACACGCCCTTTGGACACGCGGGGGAGCGGGCGCTGGCCGCCTGCGCGCCCCAGGGCTTCCACCATTATGAGCAGAGCGTGCGGGTGGTGGAACGGCTGGAAAAGGACGGCGCCGGGCTGAACCTGTGCTATGAGGTGCGGGACGGGATCCTCCACCACACAAAAGCGCCGGACGCCATGACCCTGGAGGGGCGGCTGGTGTTGTACGCCGACCGCATTGCCTACATCAACCACGACATTGAGGATGCGGTGCGGGCAGGTGTGCTGGAGGAGGCGGACATCCCAACGGCGCTGACCGATGTGCTGGGCAGCACCAAATCCCAGCGGATCACTACGCTGATCCATGCGGTGGTGGACCACAGCCGGGACGGCGCGGTGCGGATGGAGCCGGAGGTGGAGGCTGCTTTCAGCGCGCTGCATACGTTCATGCTTGGCAACGTGTACCAAAACCCCATCGCAAAAAGCGAGGAGTCTAAGGTGCCGCCGCTGATGGAAACGCTGTACCGCCATTTTTATCAGCATGTGGAAAAGCTGCCGCCGCTGATGCAGCAGATTGCCATGCAGGAGGGCAAGGATCGGGCCGTGACCGACTACATTGCCGGCATGACGGATCATTTTGCGGTGAACACCTTTGAAGAATTGTATATTCCAAAATTCTGGAAGATTTAACCCGGATTGGGGGGTGTGCCAATGCCATTACCGGAACAATTTATTCAGGAGCTGAAGCTGCGCAGCGACATGGTGGACGTTGCCTCCTCCTATGTCAATTTAAAGCGGCAGGGCCGGAACTATGTGGGGCTGTGTCCCTTTCACAGTGAAAAAACGCCGTCCTTCGTGGTGTATGCCGACAGCAGCTCTTACTATTGCTTTGGCTGCCATGCCGGCGGCGATGTGATCACCTTTATCCGGCAGATCGAAAACCTGGATTACATGGAAGCGGTCAAGTTTCTGGCGGACCGGGCCGGGCTGCAGGTACCGGAGGATTCCTTCGATGACAGCCTCTCCAAGCTCAAGGGCAGGATCCTGGAGATCAATCGGGAAACAGCCCGCTTTTACCACAGCTGCCTCACCGGTGAGGACGGGCGGGCTGGCCTGGAATATTTGCAGCGCCGCGGGCTGACGGCCAGGACGATCCGGCATTTTGGGCTGGGGTTTGCGCCGGCCTCCCGGTTCGCTTTGACGGATCACCTGACCGCCAAGGGCTACACCGCGCAGGAGCTGACCCAGGCCAACGTGGCCTTTCAGTCCCGCAGCGGCAGGCTGGCGGACCGGTTTGCCGGACGGGTGATGTTTCCCATCATCGACCTGCGGGGCAATGTCATTGCCTTTGGCGGGCGGATTTTGACAGAGGAAAAACCAAAATATCTGAACACCTCAGATACGCTGGTGTTTAAAAAGAGCAACAACCTGTTCGCCATGAACTTTGCGAAAAATGCGGAAGGCGACAGCCTGCTGCTGGTAGAGGGTTATATGGACGTTATCGCCCTGCACCAGGCGGGCATTACCAACGCGGTGGCCACCCTGGGTACGGCGCTGACCGCGGAGCAGGCGCTGCTCATGTCCCGCTATGCAAAAGAGGTGGTCGTTTCTTATGACGCCGATGAAGCCGGTCAGCGGGCCGCCCAGCGGGCGATCCGTTTTTTGCGGGACGCGGGGGTGGAGGTCCGGATGCTGGTGGTGCCGGACGGCAAGGATCCGGATGAGTTCATCCGCTCCCACGGGGAGCAGGGGGCCGTGCGGTTCCGGCAGCTCATGGAAAACAGCGACAACGACGTGGTGTTCCGGCTCAGTAAGCTGAAAGCCCAGTTCAACACGGCTTTGCCGGAGGGCCAGGTGGGATACCTCAACGGCGCGGCCGAGATCATTGCCGAGCTGGACAACCCCATGGAGCGGGAGGTCTACGCCGGCAGGCTTGCGGAGGAGATCGGGATCGACCGCTCGGCTGTCCTGCTGCAGGTCAATAAGCTGCGGCGCGGCAAACAAAAAAGCCGGCGGAAAAAGGAGTTCCGGGAGTACCAGCAGCAGGTCACCGGCATGAAGGACACGGTCAACCCGGAAAAATTCCACAACCTGCGCTGTGCCAACGCGGAGGAGGGCGTCATCGCCTTTTTGCTGCGGAATCCGTCCAACGCAGAGGCCCAGGCCCTGTGGAAGGCGCTGCCGCCGGAACAGTTCTGCACCGATTTCAACCGGCGAGTATATCAGGCCATTATGGGCAGAATGTTAACTGGCAAGGCGTGCGGGCTTATGGACATATCGGGAGATTTTTCGGTGGACGAGGTCGGGGCTGTCTCCCGCATGATTGCGAAATACAGCGAAGCTTCTGTGCGGTATGAAGACGCTGTTGAGTTTGCGAACATAATTCAGCAGGAAAACCTGAAGCTGCGTGCGGAACGCCATCCGGACGCCACAGCGGATGATGTGCAGTCGTACCTGCAAACGTTAAAAGAGCAGAAAAAGTAGGAGGATACGCATGAACGTACCAGATAAAAAATCAGTAATGAAGGTGTTGATCGACTCCGGAAAAAGCAAGGGGCAGCTCAACACCAAGGAGATCCTGGACGCGCTGGGCGAGTTCGATTTTGAGCCGGAGCAGATCGAAAAAATCTACGACTGTCTGGAGTCGGAAGGCATCGAGATCATCGAGGACTTGGAGTATCTTCAGTCAGAGGATCTGGATACAGACGTCAAGGACGATGACAGCACCGACATCGAGAGCGTTCTCAGCACAGAGGGCATCTCCATCGACGATCCGGTCAAGGTGTATCTCAAAGAGATCGGCCGGGTGCCGCTCCTTTCTCCTGAGGATGAGATCGATCTGGCCATCCGGATCAACGAAGGCGACGAGGAGGCAAAAAAGAAGCTCTCCGAGGCGAACCTGCGTCTGGTGGTCAGCATTGCCAAGCGCTATCTGGGCCGCGGGATGCAGTTCCTCGACC
>CAZFHQ010000038.1:0-9337 GCA_964519325.1 uncultured Clostridium sp. | reverse complement strand
CGTTACCGGCGTCATCAAGCTGCCAGAAGGCACTGAGATGTGCGTACCGGGCGATAACGTTGAGATGGAAGTTGAACTCATCACCCCAATCGCAATCGAGAAGGGCCTCCGTTTCGCTATCCGTGAAGGCGGCCGCACCGTTGGTTCCGGCGCTGTTATCGACGTTGAGGAGTAATTCTCACGGTTTCCGCGCTGAAAAGCGGTTGTAATTTTGAATCCTCCCGCGGCTTCCCCTTCGTGGGGGACCGCGGAGCACAAGCACCATGTGACCGGATCTGCCGGCTGCATGGTGCTTTTTTGTGTACCGGCGCCGGCACAAGATAACCGCCAGAACAGCGCAAAAAAGCGCCCCATCTTGAAATGTGGCGCTTTTTTTGTTTTGTTCCTTTTAATAATTGTTCGCTTTCCGCTCAAAGTAACTGCGGGCCACGCTGCAAACCGGGCAAACCTGGGGCGGCTCTTTGCCGACGTGGATATGTCCGCAGTTGCGGCAAATCCAGACCGTGTCCTCGCCGCTGTGGAATACCACATTGCGCTCCAAGTTGGAGATCAGCTTGCGGTACCGTTCCTCGTGGCTTTTCTCGATCTTGGCGACCAGCTCCATGCGGCTGGCGATCTCGATAAAGCCCTCCGCTTTGGCCTCCTCCGCGAACTCCTTATACATCTTGCTCCACTCAAAATGCTCGCCGCCGGCAGCGTCCTCCAGGTTGGATTTTGTGCCGTTCAGGTTGCCGCCGTGGAGATAGCTTAGCCAGATTTCGGCGTGCTCCTTTTCGTTGTGGGCGGTCTCGTCGAAAATCGCGCCGATCTGCTCATAGCCCTCCTGCCGGGCGGAGGCGGCGTATAGCTCATACTTGGTGTAGGCCATGCTCTCGCCCTCCACCGCCGCCATCAGGTTGGCCTCTGTCCTGCTGCCTTTCAATTCCATTTGTCATACCACCTTTTCTGTTTTGCTGTTAGTATGGCACAGATTTCCATCATTATGCGCAATTTCAGCGCAAAAAAGCCGCCGTCACTGGGATGCGCTCGGCGGCTTCTGTTTTAATTTGAAAGCGTTGCCAGCAGCTCGCGCAGATAATCGAGGGGCCGGACGCCCTTGCGCATCCGCACACTGATGAATGGCTTAGCGCCGGTGTTCAGGGTGACCCGCCCGTGGTAAACGCTGACCAGCTTTTCCACCTGCTGCAAGTCCACCTTAGCGGGGTAGAGCAGGATCGCGTCGCCCGTTTGCTTGACCTCCAGGATGTGCAGGGCGGCGGCGCGGTTGCGGAGCAGCGCCACGTCGATCAGCCCGCGGACTGCTTCCGGCAGCTTGCCAAACCGGTCGGTCAGTTCGTCGGCTACGTCGGCGCTGTCCTCCTCGCTGCGAATGTCCGCGATGCGGCGGTAGATCTCCAGCCGCTGGGGCAGGCTGCCGATATACCATTCGGGGATATGGGCTTCCATCTGCACGTCCACCAGGCACTCCTGGTCGGCAGGCTGCACCGCCTCGCCCTTTTCGGCCTGAATCGCCTCTCCCAGCAGCTTGAGGTACATATCATAGCCCACCGACTCCATGTGGCCGTGCTGCTCACCGCCCAAAATATTGCCAGCGCCGCGGATCTCCAGATCCCGCATTGCAATTTTAAAGCCGGAGCCAAACTCGGTGAATTCCCGAATGGCGGTCAGCCGCTTTTGGGCCACCTCCGAGAGAACTTTGCTGCGGTGGAAGGTCAGGTAGGCATAGGCGCGGCGGGAGGAACGCCCAACCCGTCCGCGGATCTGGTGGAGCTGGGAAAGCCCCATGCGGTCCGCGTTCTCGATGATGAGCGTGTTGGCGTTGGGGATATCCACACCTGTCTCAATGATGGTGGTACACACCAGAACATCAATCTCCTGTTCCAGCATCCTGCGCCAAACCTCAGAGAGCTGGGCCTCGTTCATTTTGCCGTGGGCCACGCCAATCTTAGCGTCAGGAAGGGCTTCCTTGAGGGCCATGGCGGTGCGCTCGATGGATTCCACCTTGTTGTGCAGGTAGTAGACCTGCCCGCCCCGGCGCAGCTCCTTGCGGATGGCGTCGCAGACAATGCCCTTGTCATACTCCAGCACATAGGTCTGCACGGGATGGCGGTCCTGGGGCGCTTCTTCCATGATAGACATATCTCGGATGCCGGAGAGGGCCATGTTCAGCGTGCGGGGGATGGGCGTGGCCGAGAGGGTGAGGACGTCGATATTCTCGCACATGGCTTTCAGCTTCTCCTTTTGCGCCACGCCGAACCGCTGCTCCTCATCGACGATGACCAGCCCCAGCCGCCGGAATTTCACATCCTTGGAGATGAGCCGGTGGGTACCCACGACGATGTCGATTTCGCCCCGCTCCAGCTTTTTGAGGATCTCCGATTGCTGCTTGGCCGTGCGGAAGCGGGAGAGCAGCTCGACGTTTACCGGGAAGGACTCCATCCGCTTGCAGATGGTTTGGTAGTGCTGCCACGCTAAAATTGTGGTTGGCACCAAAATGGCGCACTGGCAGGAGTCGGAAACGCACTTGAAGGCCGCCCGCAGCGCTACCTCTGTTTTGCCAAAGCCGACGTCGCCGCACAGCAGCCGGTCCATGGGCGCGGCCTTTTCCATGTCATCCTTGATCTCTCGGATGCAGCGGAGCTGGTCGCTTGTCTCCTCGTGTTCAAAGTGGGATTCAAAATCCCGCTGGTATTCGCTGTCCGGCGCAAAGGCGTGGCCCTTGGCGTTCATCCGCGCGGCATAGAGTTGGATCAGCTTCTTGGCCATGTCCTTCACAGCGGCGCGTACCTTTGTCTTGGACTTCTGCCAGTCGCTGGAACCCAGCTTATTCAGCCTGACAAGGGAATCCTCCCGCGGGCCAATGTATTTGGCCACCAGGTCCAGTTGGGTAACAGGGACATAAAGCGTATCTTTTTTTGCATATTGGACTTTGATATAATCCTTGGTCACGCCCTGCATCTCAATCTTGTGGATGCCCTGGAAGATCCCCACACCGTGTACCGCGTGTACCACATAATCGCCGGGCGTCAGGTCGGAGAGGCTGTAAAGGGTTTGGGCGTGCTTCGATTTTTTCAGCTTGCGGCTTGGCTGGGTTTGCAGCAGATGCCGGTATGTGATGACCGACAGCCTGGCTTCCGGAAATTCCAGACCGGCGGTCAGCGCGCCGTTGGTAACGGTGACAGTGCCGGGCGCAAGGGCTTCCGGCGCTTCCGCATACCTGGCGGGGATGTCCCTTGCGGACAGGTCGGCCGCCAGGCTTTTGGCGGCTTTTTCGTTGCCGGCCAGCACCACACAACGAGATTTCACCGCCAGCATACTTTGCAGATCTTCACACAATAATGCGACGCTGCCGCTCCATGGGGAAAGCTGGCGGGCATTGAAATTGACCAGGGTTTTCAGGGGCAGTTCGCTGGCGCCGCGGGCAAAGGCTTCTAAAAACAGCAGGCTGCGTCTGGCGCCTTCCTGCAATACATAGGCCCAGTCCTGAGAAAAATCGGTCAAGCCCCGACAGAGGATCCCCTCCTCCAGCAGCTCTTTGCAATCCTCGTTCCACTGCCACTGATTGGTGCGGAGCCGCTCCTTTTGCCTCTGCACATCCGAGAGGACCACGAGGGAGCGCCCCGCTGGAAAATAATCCAGCAGGGTGGCATGGCCGTCATAGATGAGGGAAATAAAAGCGTCCGCGCAGGAGAGACGGCAGCCGGCCCGCAGCTTTTCCGCGCAGGCAAGCAGATGCTCCTTGGCCTTGGGCGCCTGCTTGCCCCGCAGCGCCGCTGCATGATGTTCGAGCTTCTTTGCCAACACCTCCGGTTGGGCTACCAGTACCTCGGCCGCCGGCGACAGGGTGACTGCCGCCTGCGTTTCGATGCGCCGCTGGCTCTGCAGGTCAAAGGAGGCCATGGCGTCGATCTGGTCGCCCCAAAATTCCAGCCGCACCGGCGCCGCGCTGCCCGGCGGGAAAAAGTCGAGGATCCCGCCGCGGGAGGAGAATTGGCCCTCGCCGTCGATCTGCTCGGCCCGCTCATAGCCGCAGCGCAGCAGGGCGTCCATCACATCACCCATGGAGATTTCCTGGCCGGCTGTGAGCCGCAGTGTGCGCGTTTCCAGTTCCTTTGGCGGAATGGTGTATTGCAGGGCGCCGTCGATGCAGGCCACGGCACAGCGGCATTCGCCTGTCTGTAATTGGGTGAGCACGCGCAGCCGCTGGTGCTCATATTCCCGTGAGGCGCCGTCCATTTCCCGAAAATTAAAATCGCGTGAGGGATAAAACAGAGTGGGGACCCCCAGGGCGTTCAGGTCCTCGCAAAGCCGCTGGCCCTCGCTTTCCTCGCCGCAGAGTACCAGGGCAGAGGCGAGCTGCTCCGGCTGATGGTAAAGAAGCCCCGCGGTAAGCAGCGCCTTATGCACGCCGGAAAGCCCTGCCGCGGCGGCGGGCAGGGCGTTTGTTTGCACTGCGCGCGCAAGGGTTTGAAACTGCGGCACGGCAGTGAGCTGTTGTAACAGGAAATGCATCGTTTTTCACCAGATTTCGCGCGGCGCGCGTCAGGAATTGAATTTGTTCATGGCCTCCTGCTCCTTGCCCTGGAGCATCAGGGCAAGGGCGGCACAGGCATGCTCGGCGGCCTGTTCCAGCGCTTCGCCCTCGCTCTGCGTAAAACGGGAGAGCACCCAGTCAGCCAGATCCCAGCCGGGGTTCGGTTTGGCGCCGACGCCGATTTTAATTCTTGGGAAAGTATCCTTCCCCGTTAAATAAATGATATTCTTCATGCCGTTATGCCCGCCGTCGCTGCCTTTGCGGCGGATACGCAGCTTGCCTGGCTCCAGGGAGATGTCATCATAGATGACGATGACCCGTTCCGGCGGCAGCTTGTAAAACTGCATGGCCTCCCGCACCGATTCCCCGCTCCGGTTCATGTAGGTAGAGGGTTTGAGAAGCAGCACACCCCTGCCCTCAATGGCAGCGGTGCAGGTCAGTCCCTTGAACTTGATGCGGTCGATTTTAACGTTTAGCTTTTCCGCCAATGTATCCAGCACCAAAAAGCCCGCGTTGTGGCGGGTATTCTCATATTGGCGGCCCGGATTGCCCAACCCCGCCACGATCGCCTCCACAGGCGTGGGGGCGGGGGCAGGGTGCTTGTGGAATAAATGCAGCATAGGTAACACCTCAAAAGGGCGGGATAGTTGCCCACCCCGCCTTGTGATTTTTATTTTTCCAGACGTTTGGCCGCCATCAGCCGGCAAACATGGAGGAAACCGGTTTATCGTTGTAAATGCGGCCGATCGCCTCTGCAAAGACCGGCGCGACCGGCAGGACGGTGATCTTGTCGATCTGCTTTTCCGGCGCCAGCGGGATCGTATCCAGCAGGACGACCTCCTTGATGGGGGAGGCGGCCAGCCGTTCAATGGCCGGGCCGGAGAGCACGCCGTGGGTCGCGCAGGCACGCACCTCCAGGGCGCCGCCCTTCTCCAGGATCGCGGCGGCGGAGTTGCACAGGGTGCCGGCGGTGTCGATCATATCGTCTACTAAAATGACCTTTTTGCCCCGCACATCGCCAATGATGTTCATGACCTCAGAAACGTTGGCCTTTTGGCGGCGCTTATCAACGATGGCCAGCGGGCAGCCGATTTTGGCGGCAAAGCTCCGCGCCCTGGTGACAGAACCAAGATCCGGGGAAACGACCACATAATCATTGACGTCCACACCGTTATCCTGCATACGCTTTTTAAAGTAAGCGGCCAGCATGGGCGCGCCCAGCAGATGGTCTACCGGGATGTCAAAGAAGCCCTGGAGCTGCGGCACATGCAGATCCATGCTCAGCACGCGGTCGGCGCCGGCGGTGGTGATCAGGTCGGCCACCAGCTTTGCGGAGATCGGATCTCTGGCCTTGGCTTTTCTGTCCTGGCGGGCATAGCCAAAGTATGGGATGACCGCGGTGATCCGGGCGGCGGAAGCGCGCTTAAAAGCGTCCATCATCAGCAGGAGCTCCATCAGGTTGTTGTTGACCGGCGCGCAGGTAGACTGCACAATAAAGCAGTCGGAGCCTCTGACAGATTCCAGTACAGAAACTGAAATTTCGCCGTCGCTGAAGCAGACCACCTCGGATTTCCCCATCGGCAGGCCAAGGCATTCGGCAATTTGTTTTGCCATCTCCTTTGTCGCGTTGGCGGCGAAAATTTTAATGTCCTTCCCATGGAATTGATTGTGGTTACAAGTAGACATTGTAGTATTCCCCCTAATGAATTCAGAATTCTTTGATTTTTATTAGATCAGTGGGTTGCATTGCATGGGATCGCGGTAAAGGGCGGCGGGTTTTCCGCCAGGGTGCAGTGGGATGCGCAGACAAACTGCGCCGTAACGCCGTCCCATACAGACACGCTGTCCAGCACGGTGTTGGGGCCGAGGGTACAGCCGTTGCCCAGGCGGGTGTTCCCCTTGAGAATGGTGGACGGCAGGATGGTGACATGGCTGCCGATGGAAACGTCCGGCCCGATGATGACGCCGTCCCGACAGGGGATCTCTGTACCGTTTGCCATGAGATCATCCAGGATCTTCCGGCGGGCAATCTCGTTGAGCGCGCTGAGCTGCAGGCAGTCGTTGGCGCCCAGCACGGTGGCGGCGTCGGTCGTTTTGCAGGCGTCCGCCTGTTTGCCGGCCTCCAGCAGGAGCTTGACCGCGTCAGGCAGGTAGTATTCCCCCTGGGCGTTGTGGTTGGAAATTTTATGTAAAACCGAGAGCAGGTCGTCAATGGCAAACCAGTAAGCCCCCGAGTTTACTTCTTGAATTTTTTTCGTTTCCGCAGAGGCGTCCTTTTCCTCTACAATGGAGTCCAGCAGGCCGGTTTCAGGGTCCCGCACAATGCGGCCGTAGCCGAAGGGTTCCTCCAAAACGGCGGAGATGACGGTGACGGCGTTTTGCCGTTGGGTGTGGAGGGCCAGCGCTTCGCCGATTACCCGCGGCGAAAGGAATGGCGCGTCCCCGCTGAGGATCAGCACATTGCCGCCGCGGTTGGCCTGCAAAAACGCCTCGGCCATCATAACCGCGTGGCCTGTGCCTTTGCGTTCAGCCTGCAGCGCGGTCTGCACCTGCAGGGCGCCGTTCTCCTGCCGCGCCTGCCGCAGGTAGCCCTCCACCTCCTCATGCTTAAAGCCGGCCACCACGCACATTTGGCGGATGCCGGCAGACTGGACCGCGTCCATCACCCAACGGAGCATGGGCTTGAACAGCACATTAGAAAGCACCTTAGGATGATTAGACTTCATCCGCTTGCCTTCTCCGGCAGCCAGGATAATTGCACAGCTCGATGAATCATTTTGTCGCATACAATTCAGTCCTCGCAAGTTTATTTTCAAGTATACATAACTAACCTTATTATCTCAATAACAGGGAGGTTTTGCAAGTGCTATTTGGAAATTTGTGAAAAAAAGTACAAACAAGAAAAAAACTATGAAAAATTTCTGCTTTTCTTCAGGAAAATATGGAATTTGCCGAAGGACTTTGCTATAATTGAATCAGCACAGATGGACGCCGCGCCGCGCCTGTCTGCGGCAGTAAATTGGAATAATCCTTTTTAAAATTTTAGGGAGGTAATGTCAATGGGTCACAAATATGTTTATTTATTTTCAGAGGGCAACGGCACCATGCGGGAGCTTTTGGGCGGCAAGGGCGCCAACCTTGCCGAAATGACAAACCTGGGAATGCCGGTTCCCCAGGGCTTTACCATTTCTACCGAAGCCTGTACCCAATACTATGAGGACGGCCGCCAGATCAATGCGGAAATTGAGGCGCAAATTTACGAATATCTGGCTAAGATGGAAGAAATCTGCGGCAAAAAGTTTGGTGATCTGGACAATCCGCTGCTGGTTTCTGTCCGTTCCGGCGCGCGGGCTTCCATGCCGGGCATGATGGATACCATCCTGAACCTGGGCCTGAACGACGTAGTGGTAGAGGGCTTTGCCAAGTTTACCAACAACCCGCGCTTTGCCTATGATTCCTACCGCCGGTTTATCCAAATGTTCTCCGACGTTGTCATGGAGCTTTCCAAAAAGCGCTTTGAGGAGATTATTGATACCAAGAAAGCGGAAAAAGGCGTTGAGATGGACACTGAGCTGGACGCCGACGATATGAAGGATCTGATTGCCCGCTTTAAGGCGTTTTACAAGGAAGAAAAGGGTGAAGAATTCCCGCAGGATCCAAAGGTGCAGCTCATGGAGGCGATCAAGGCCGTGTTCCGCTCCTGGGATAACCCAAGAGCCAACGTATATCGCCGCATGAACGAGATCCCCTATAGCTGGGGTACCGCTGTCAACGTGCAGTCCATGGTGTTCGGCAACTCCGGTGATTCCTCCGGTACAGGCGTAGCCTTTACCCGTGACCCCTCCACCGGTGAAAAGAAGCTGTATGGCGAATATCTGTTCAACGCCCAGGGCGAGGACGTTGTGGCCGGTATCCGCACCCCAATGCCCATCGCGTCTCTCCACGAGACGATGCCGGAGGTATACGACCAGTTTGTGGAGATTGCCAACAAGCTGGAGAACCACTACCGCGATATGCAGGACATGGAGTTCACCATTGAGAACGGCAAGCTCTATATGCTCCAGACAAGAAACGGCAAGCGCACCGCGGGCGCCGCACTGAAGATCGCCGTCGACCTGGTGGACGAGGGCATGATCACCAAGGAGGAGGCCATCCTCCGTGTGGAGCCTAAGCAGCTCGATTCCCTGCTCCACCCGCAGTTCGCGGCGGCAGCCCTCAAGCGCGCCGATCCGATCGGCAAGGGCCTGGCGGCTTCTCCCGGCGCGGCGTGCGGCCGGGTGGTCTTTACCGCTGACGACGCAAAAGCATGGAAGGCAAACGGCGAAAAGGTCGTCCTTGTCCGCCTGGAAACATCTCCGGAGGACATTGAGGGCATGGACGCCGCCGAGGGTATCCTCACCGTCCGCGGCGGCATGACCTCTCACGCGGCGGTTGTTGCCAGAGGCATGGGTACCTGCTGTGTCTCCGGCTGCGGCGACATCAACGTGGACTATGAGAAAAAGCAGTTTACCCTGGCTGGCTTCACCATCAAAGAGGGCGACTACATCTCCATCGACGGCTCCACCGGCAACATTTACGGCGAGGCTGTCCCAACGGTAGAGGCTTCCATCTCCGGCGACTTCGGCCGCTTTATGGAGTGGGCAGACGCTGCCCGCAAGCTGGAGGTCTACACCAATGCTGACAACCCAAGGGACGCTGCCCAGGCCAAGAAGTTCGGCGCGGAGGGCATCGGCCTTTGCCGCACCGAGCATATGTTCTTTGAGCCGGAGCGGATCAAGGCTGTCCGTGAGATGATCCTCTCCA
>CAZFHQ010000037.1:0-9662 GCA_964519325.1 uncultured Clostridium sp. | reverse complement strand
AGTGACTCACAACATGCAGCAGGCCACCCGCATTGCCGACAAGACGGCCTTCTTCCTGCTGGGCGAGGTGATCGAGTACAACGACACCGAGAAGCTCTTCTCCATGCCAAAGGATAAGCGCTGCGAGGATTACATCACAGGGAGGTTCGGATAATGCGGAACACGTTTCAACGGGAGCTTTCCACGCTCCACGATGAGTTGATCAAAATGGGCGGCCTGTGCGAGACAGCCATCTCCCTGGCCATCCAGGGCCTGCTGGAGCGGGACGACGAGTTGGTGCGGCGGGTCTTTGCCATTGACGACGAGATCGACAAGAAGGAGCGGGAGATCGAAAAGCTGAGCCTCCATTTGCTGCTGACCCAGCAGCCGGTGGCCAGCGACCTGCGGATGACCAGCGCCGCGCTGAAAATGGTCTCGGACATGGAGCGCATTGGCGACCAGGCCTCGGACATCGCGGAAATCACCCGCCATTTGGAGGGGCTGGCCCTGCCGGCGACGTGTATCCCACAGATGAGCCGGTCAGCCGTCGCCATGGTGACCGAGAGCATCGACGCCTTTGTGCGCAGCGACCTGGACCTGGCCCGCAAGGTCATCCGGGACGACGACACGGTGGACGGCTACTTTGTGGAGTTCCAGCAGCGGCTGGTAGAGCTGATCCGGCAGCACCCCGCCGAGGGCGCCGCCTATGTGGATCTGCTGATGGTCGCCAAGTACCTGGAGCGCATCGGCGACCACGCCACCAATATCGCGGAGTGGGTCGAATATTCCCTCACGGGACTGTATAAAGGGGAGCGATTATGATTTATCTGGTGGAGGACGACCAAAGCAACCGGGAATTGGTATTGTATACGCTGCGGGCAACTGGCTTTGAGGCAGTTGGCTTTGAGCGGGGCGAGGACCTGTGGCCTGCCCTGGAGGAGCGGCTGCCCAGCCTGATTTTGCTGGACATTATGCTGCCGGGGGAGGACGGGCTGTCCATCCTGAAAAAGCTGCGGGCCGCCGCGCCCACCAGCCGCGTCCCGGTGATCATGCTGACGGCCAGGGGCAGCGAATACGACAGGGTGGTCGGGCTGGACGGCGGCGCCGACGACTATATCCCCAAGCCCTTCGGCATGATGGAGCTGGTCAGTCGGGTGCGGGCGGTGCTGCGCCGGACAGAGCCGGTGCAGATACGGGAATATACCCGCGGCAGACTGTATGTCAACGCCACCAACCACACCGTGCGGGTCGACGGGGCGCCGGTGGCGCTCACCCTCAAGGAGTTTGACCTGCTGTGCTATCTGCTGGAATCCGAGGGCAGCGTCCTCACCCGCAACGCCATCCTCAACCATGTGTGGGGCTACGGCTTTGACGGGGAGACCCGAACCGTCGACGTCCATATCCGCACCCTGCGGCAAAAGCTGGGTCCTTGCGGCGCTTATATCGAGACGATCCGCGGCGTGGGCTACAAAATCGGAGGCGCGCCATGAAAAAGCGAATTTTCCGCAGTATGTGCCTGTTATCCGCAGCCGTCATTTTATTGACGGCTACTTTCGTTTCCCTTCTCATTTATAACGACTCCTACCGCTCCATGAAAACAGAAGTCCGGCTGGAGTCGGAATATGTGCAGGCGGGGCTTGCCGCGGCAGGCACTGGCTTTTTGCAGGCCCTGGAGCACAACGCCCTGGCGGAAAACCAAAGCCGCGTTACGTTGATCGCCGCCGACGGCAGCGTGCTGTTTGACAGCGGGACGACAGATACGCTGGAAAACCACATGGACCGTCCGGAGGTGCAGGCCGCCTTTGAGAATGGGTCGGGGGAGGACAGCCGCATGTCCCAAACCTTTGCCGAGCAGACGTATTACTATGCGGTCCGGCTGGAAAACGGCCAGGTACTCCGCGTCTCCAGCACCATGCGCAGCGTCTATCTGGTGTGGGCGTCCGCCATTCCGCTGATGCTTGGCATCGCGGCGGTGGTGTTCGCGCTGTCGCTGGCTTTGGCCAGCCGGCTGACCAGGCGGATCGTCCGGCCCATCAACCAGCTCGATTTAGAAGCGCCCGTCGAGAATACCATCTACGACGAGCTGTCGCCGCTGCTCTCCCGCATCGAAAAGCAGAACCGTCTCATCCAAAAGCAGATGGACACCCTCCGCGCCCACCAGGCGGATTTTGAAGCCATCACCAGCAACATGAGCGAGGGAATGCTCATCGTGGATACCGCGGGGAAGGTGCTGTCTTATAACGCCAGCGCCCTGCGCATCCTTGGCGCGGCGGGCGCGGACGGCCGGGAGCGGAGCTTTTTGGCCTGGAACCGGAGCGAGGCTTTCCAGCAGGCGGTGGACGCGGCGGTCCAGGGCAGGCCCACCGACCGCGTTTTAGCGCTGGAGGGGCGGCAGTATCAGTTTTTGGCCAACCCCGTGCGGGACGGGGATTCCATCCGCGGCGCGGTGATTTTGCTGCTGGATGTGACGGAGCTGCAGCAGCGGGAGCAGCTGCGGCGGGAGTTTTCCGCCAATGTGTCCCATGAGCTGAAAACGCCGCTGAATGTGGTCTCCGGCTACGCGGAGCTGATGCAGAACGGCATGGTGGAGGCTGGCGATGTGCAAAAATTCGCCGGCAATATTTACCGCGAGGCCCAGCGGCTGATCCATCTGGTGGAGGACATCATCAGGGTGTCCCGCCTGGACGAAACCACCGGCGGGCTGCCCACGGAGCCGACCGACCTGTATCACCTGGCGGAGCTTGCGGCGGACAGCCTGCGGGAGGCCGCCGGCCAGCGGCAGATCACGCTGACCCTCACGGGCGAGCCGGCCATTGTGGAGGGCGTTCCCCAGATCCTCAGCGAGATGGTGTTCAACCTCTGCGATAACGCGGTGAAGTATAACCGGGACGGCGGACGGGTGGAGATCACCGTAGGGACGGAGGGGGACCGGCCGTTCCTCACCGTGCGGGATACGGGCATCGGCATTCCGGAGGGGCAGCTTGACCGGGTGTTCGAGCGGTTTTACCGGGCGGACAAAAGCCACTCCCGCAAAATCGGCGGCACGGGCCTGGGGCTTTCCATTGTGAAGCACGGCGCCGCCTGCCACCACGCGGAGATCACATTGCAAAGCACCGAGGGGACCGGCACGACCGCGCGGCTCGTTTTCCCGCCCCGCAAGGCATAGCGGGCGCTTTTTCGCAAAAAAACAGACGGTTTCACCCAGGCCGCCAAAAAGCTGGCGAAATAAAAAATCCCCTGCCGTTATCTGGTCAGGGGGTTTTTGCTGTTTAAATGTGGTTCTTTATACCGGCAGGGGCTGGTCGTCCAGCAGCAGCTGCTTGGTGCGGAAATTAAATTTTAAGCGTTTTTTCCAGTCGTCGCCGAACATCTCCCGCGCCTCAATGAGATAGCGGAACACGATCTCAAAATGCCCGCTGGTGAAGCAGTAAAAGTTGGTGTCCCGCTCGTCGCCGTCATAACGGAACTTGTAATTCGTCCGATAAAAGGTGTCGTCCACCGGCGATGTGGTGATGTGGACGGCGTATTCTTTGCCGTCCACCGTGTATGTCTCGTGTAACTGCTTTGTCAGTAACATGGCGTTCCCTCCATTCCTTTGCGTTTTTTCTATTATAGCACAGCGTCGGGGAAAGCACAATCGCATCCCGATCCCCATCCATGAAAAACAGGGCCAAGGGGCGGGGCAGCCGCGCCGCGGCAAACAACAGCGGCACACCGTCGCCGATGTGCCGCCTGGCTGGGTTTCAGCTGCAAAGCAGGCGCGCCGCCTAGTTTACATAGAGGGTGCTCTCGCCGGTGCTTTGGGCTTTTTCGATCAGGGCGTACCATGGACCCAGCTCAAAGCCGACGCTTGCGCCTGCCACCACGGCGGCGCCAACGAGGATACAGACCACCATCAGGATGGTGGAGACAACCTTCAGGCCGCTCTGGCCGGACTCATTCCGTGCCATGGAGCTAAGGCCAACGCCAAGGGCAGCGACCGCCATAGCGATGGCATAGCCCCAGTTAAAGCCAAACAGGCCGCTGATGCCAAGCCCAACGGCTGCCGCCAGACAGACAAACGCAATGACCAGCTGCGCCACCCCATTGGTAAAGCGGTGGAACAGGTAAAAAACAGCGGACAGCACCAAACCAACGCCGACGCCAAGCGCCAGGTTGTCGGTGGCAATGATGATGATGGCGGTCAGCGCCATGACGACCGTCTCTTTCACCGGCACCTTCGCCACATGGATGATGGAATCCCAATTGATGGTGTGGAACACCACCACAAACATGACGGCGCACAACGCGGCCAGCGGGATAGACTCCAGCAGGAACGGCACGCTGAACAGCAGCGCCGCCATGAGGACGCCTGCCACAAACTGGGACAAACGCCCCTTGCCGCCGGACTTCAGGTTCGTCACGGTCATGGCGATCATGCCGCAGCCGGGCATGGCGCCCAGCATACCGCACACCATGTTGCCAATGCCCTGAGCGCGGCATTCCCGGTTTTTGTTGCTTTCGGTCTGTGTCTCATCGTCCACCATACGGGAGGTGAGCATCGACTCGATCAGGCCGACAAACGCCAGGGAGAACGCGGTTGGCAGGATGGTGAGGAAACACTCGCCGGTGAACACGCCGCCAAGGTGGGTGAACACATAGCCGATATACTGGAAGCTGGCGGTCACATCGCCCATGTCGCCAATGTTGGTCACATTGCTGTGGAAGATGAGGGCATAGGCGGTGATAAGCACGATGGCCACCAGGGATTCCGGCACCTTCTTGAGGAACGGAACCACTTTTTTGAGGAACGGGAATGCGATGATAATGCCGATCCCGATCGCGATGAGGATATACATCTCCAGCGACTGGGCAATGCACAGCTTGAGCTGAGAGACTAAAATCACGATGGCAAAGCCGTTCACAAAGCCGTGCATCACGCTTTGCGGAATGAACTTGACCAGCGAACCGACCCGGCAAATGCCCATGATGAGCTGGAACAGGCCAGCCAAAATCACGGCCGCAAAAATATACTCCGGGTGGGACATGCCGTACTCTTTGATCGTACCGGCAAGGATCAGGGCGGTCGCGCCCGCTCCGGCGGAGATCATGCCGGGCCGGCCGCCGATAAAGGACAGCAGCACGGTCAGGCAGATGCAGGTGAACAGGCCCATGTAGGGGTGGACGCCCACAACGATCATGAAGCCGATGACTTCCGGGAGCAGGGCAAATGTGGTGACGGCGCCGCCCCAAAGGTCGCCGACCACGTTGCCAAACCATTGGGAGATCTCCCGCTGGAAGAACCCTTGCTTTTTGGCAGGGGCGTTGGCAACTTCAGTAGTTTTCATAGTAATCGCCTCATTTTTAAAAAATAGCCGATCCAATTTATTCCATCGTTGCCGCAGCCTGCGGCAAACGGAATCCTCAAATGAAAATTATCAAAATAGTATAAGATTATAATAGCATAAATTTACAGCCGTTGCAACCGGTTTGCAATAATTTTTGAATAAATTATGAATAAGACGCCCGCTCCCGCCTTGCCAACGGCCGCCCTTTGGCGGCGCACTTGATGCCCCGCATGAAATATGGTAAACTGGACAGAAGAACAGCAACATTCCAAATAGGAGGTCCCCATGAATATCCTGGCAATTGGAGATGTGGTGGGCAGCGTCGGCTGCAAATTCCTGCGCAGGCGCCTGCCCAGCCTGAAAAAAATCAAACAAATCGACATGGTCATCGCCAACGGCGAAAATTCCGCCGACGGTAACGGCATCACCCCCGCCTCCGCGCAATACCTGTTTGACAGCGGCGTGGACGTCATCACCGCCGGAAACCACACCTTCCGCCGGCGGGAATGTTACGACTATTTCGACGCCTGCGAAACGCTCCTCCGTCCGGCAAACTATCCGAAAAGCGCGCCGGGCCGCGGCGCCTGCATTTTCGACATGGGCCGCGTGCGGGTGGGCGTTGTGAATTTGATGGGCGTGGTCTACATGGAGCCTTTGGACTGCCCCTTTGAAGCAGTGGACCGCCTGCTGCCAAACCTGCCGAAAATCACCCTGGTGGATTTTCATGCCGAAGCCACCGGCGAAAAGGGCGCCCTGGCCTATTATCTGGACGGCAGGGTCTCGGCGGTGTTCGGCACCCACACCCATGTGCAAACCGCTGACGAACAGATCCTGCCGGGCGGCACCGGCTTCATCAGCGACCTGGGCATGGTCGGCCCCACCCATTCCATCCTCGGCGTCAAGCCGGAGCTGATCGTCCAGAAAATGAAAGGCAAGCTGCCGGTCCGCTTTGAGAACGCCGCCGGCGAGTGCCACATGGACTGCGTCCTGTTCACCATTGACGAAAAAACCGGCAAGACCACCGCCGTGGAGCGGTTCCGCATTGTGGATTAAAGCATCGCCGGCCAACTCCCGTCAGAATAATGTTGCGAAATTTTCATAGTCTATTCATGGATGCGGCCGGAACGGTATGGTATACTTACAGAAAAGAAACGCGAAGCAAATGCCATATCAGCGGCTTTTTGATAAAAGGAGATCTATATGAAAACTTTAACCGGAATCTGTTTGCGGGACGCGGTGCTCTCGGCCGCGAACCACCTGGCAAACCACCAGCAGGAAATCAACAGCCTGAATATTTTCCCCGTGCCGGACGGCGACACGGGTACCAACATGGCCCTGACCTGCCGCGCCGCCGCCAACGCGCTGCGCGGTGTGGAGACAGACAGCGTCTGCACCGTAGCCAAGGTGGCCTCTGCCGCCCTGCTGCGTGGCGCCAAAGGCAACTCCGGCGTGATCCTGTCCATTTTGTGGAAGGGCTTTGCCAGGGGCATTGGCGACGCGGAGGAGATCACCGGCACCAACATTGTTGACGCGCTGGAGCTGGGCGTCAAAATGGCGTATGGCGCTGTGATGGCCCCAACCGAAGGCACCATCCTCACCGTCGCCAAAGCGGCGCAGGAGACCGGCAAAGAAGCCCTTGCCATCAACGACGGCGTACTCCATGTGTGGGAGGCCGTTTGCCATGGCGCGCGGCAGGCGCTGGCCAAAACGCCGGAGCAGCTCCATGTGCTGCAGCGCGCCGGCGTGGTGGACGCCGGCGGCCAGGGGCTATGCCTGATGTTTGAGGGGATGCTGTCCGTTTTCGCGGAGAACGCCATCATCCCGCTGCGGGAACCGTCATTGCAAGCCGGCGCACCGAAACACATTGGCGACGACGCGTTCCGCAAGGCGGCGGCCGCCTATGACAGCAGCAGTAACTTTGCGTACTGCACCGAATGCATCATCTCCCGCAGCGACGGCAGCCAGCCGCCGGAGATCCTCCGCAGATACCTGATGACTGTCGGCGACTGTGTGGTGGTCGCCGATGACGACGACGTCATCAAGGTCCACGTCCACACCGACAACCCTGGCAGGGTGCTGCAAAAAGCCCTGGAATTTGGCCCGCTCCTCACCGTCAAGGTGGATAATATGCAGGAGCAGGCCAGGGCGCTCGGCGGGCTGGAGCTTGCGCCGGCGGAGCCGGCCGAGGACTTCGGCTTTGTGGCGGTGGCCGCCGGCAGCGGCGTCAAGGAGCTGTTCCGCGACCTGGGCGCGGCGCAGGTCGTCAGCGGCGGGCAGAGCATGAACCCCAGCACCGAGGAAATTGTCAGCGCGATCCTGCAAACTCCGGCTAAAACGGTTTTTGTCCTGCCAAACAACAAGAACATTATCATGGCGGCAGAGCAGGCCGTTTCCCTTGTGGAGGACCGGCAGGTCGTCATCGTGCCTACCCGCACCGTACCCCAGGGCGTCTCCGCGCTGCTCGCCTTCAGCAGCACCCGCACGCCGGAGGCAAACCGCACCATCATGATGGACGCCGCCCGTCACGTTGCCACGGGTCAAGTCACCTACGCTGCCCGGGCTTCCAAGTTCGGCGCCACCAAAATCAAGGCCGGCGACATGCTGGGGCTGATCGACGGCAAGCTGGCCCTGGTGGAAAAAGAGCCGGACCCTGTCCACACTGCCGTGCGCCTCACCCGCTCCATGCTCCGCAAGGAGTCCCGTTTTGTAACGGTGATCTACGGCGAGGGCGTCACCGAGCTGCAGGCTGCCGAGGTGTATGAAAAAATCCAAGCGAAGGCAGACAAGCATGTGGAAATCAACCTGATCAACGGCGGCCAGCCGGTTTACTCGTTCCTCGTGTCGGTAGAGTAAGCGATATGGCCAGCTTGTTTCAAAAAGACATCACATATTTAAAAGGCGTCGGCGAGAAGCGTGCCAAGCTGTTCCAAAAGCTGGGCGCGCCTACCGTCGGGGCCTTATTGCGTTGTTATCCCCGCGGCTATGAGGACTGGAGCGATGTCCGCGCTATTGGGGACGCCCCCTTGAACGAGCCTTGCGCCATACGGGGGACGGTGCTGCGCCGCCCCAGCGAAACCCATATCCGTAAGGGCATGACCCTGTATAAAACCACCGTCACCGATGGTGTGCGGGATTTACAGCTCACCTTTTTCAACAACCGGTATATTCCCAGCCTGCTGCTGGAGGGGGAGACTTACGTCTTTTACGGCAGGGTGACCGGCAGCCTGCTCCATCGGGAGATGGCCTCTCCGGAGTTTTGCAAAGCCGCCGACGCCCTGCCGATCCTCCCGATTTACCGGCAAACGGAGGGGCTTTCCTCCCGGCAGATCAGCAGCGCCATGAAAAACGCCTTTGCCCTGCTGCCGGAAATGCTGAACGACCCCCTGCCGGATCAGGTGCGGCAAAAGCACCAGCTCTGCCACCTGCGCTATGCCCTGGAAAACATCCATTTCCCCAAATCCATGGAAGCGCTGGCGATCGCCCGGCGGCGGCTGATCTTTGAGGAGCTGCTGGTGCTCCAGCTTGGCCTGCTGCGAATGAAAGGCCACAGCAAACGGTCGGTGAGCCGCCACGCCATCACCGACCACAGCGAGGAATTCTGGAAGCTGCTGCCCTTTGCCCCCACCAACGCCCAACGCCGCGCGGTCGCCGAGGCCCTGCGGGACATGGGCGACGCGACGCCCTATCCCATGAACCGGCTGGTACAGGGCGACGTGGGCAGCGGCAAAACGGCGGTGGCGGCGGCGCTGTGCCACTCGGTGATAAAAAGCGGCAAGCAGGCGGCCATGATGGCCCCCACGGAGATTTTGGCCAAGCAGCATTTTGATTCCCTTTCCCGCCTGCTGGAGCCGGCGGGCGTCCGGCTGGGGCTGCTCACCGGCTCGGTAACGGCCGCAAAGCGGCGGGCTTTGCTGGCAGCGCTGGCCGAAGGGGAGATCGGCCTGCTGGTGGGTACCCACGCCCTCCTCAGCGACGGCGTAGCGTTCCGCGACCTGGCCCTTGTCGTCACAGACGAGCAGCATCGGTTCGGCGTGGCCCAGCGGTCCTCCCTCACAGCCAAGGGGGAGAACCCCCACCAGCTGGTCATGTCGGCAACGCCGATCCCCCGCACCCTGGCGCTGATGATCTACGGCGACCTGGACATTTCCATCCTGGATGAGCGTCCGCCGGGGCGGCAGGCCATCGCGACCTACGCCATCGACAGCAAAAAGCGCCCTCGGGCCTTCCAGTTCCTGCGCAAGCACATCGAGCAGGGCTACCAGTGCTACATCATCTGCCCGCTGATCGACGAGGGGCAAAGCGACTTGGCTTCCGTCACGCAATACACCGAGCTGCTGCGGCGGGACTACTTCCCGG
>CAZFHQ010000036.1:0-9838 GCA_964519325.1 uncultured Clostridium sp. | reverse complement strand
AACGGCAACGTCATTGAGGTTTACGCCGAGTATGACCCGCAGACGCGGGGCGGCAACACGCCGGACGGCCGCAAGGTGCGGGGTACCATCCACTGGGTAGACGTGCGCAACTGCCGCGACGCCCAGGTGAACCTGTATGAGAACCTGTTCACTGTGGCGGACCCGGAGGACGAGGAGCTGCTGGAGGTGCTCAACCCCAACTCCCTGAAGGTGCTGACCGGCTGCAAAATGGAGGCCTCCATTGCCCAGATGCCCAAAGGCACCTCCTTCCAGCTGATGCGCCAGGGCTACTTCTGCTTTGACAAGGACAGCACAGCAGACAATTTAATTCTGAACCGCTCCGTCCTGCTGAAGGACGGCTTTAAAAAGAAATAAGCGCGGCAGCAAAAAAGCCACTGGTTTTCCAGTGGCTTTTTCCTTGGGCGTTGCGGCGGGCCGGCTTTGTTGTTCCAGTCTTCCTGCCCTGGCAGCTCCTCCCGCGAGAGCCGGCAGCGCGGGCGCGGGCGCGTGTTATTGGATCAGATAGTAGCTGGCGCTGTAGGGCTTTAGCTGAAGCTGCCGCACGCCGCTGTGCAGCCGGAGCGTTTCCGGCGCCTCCCAGTCGTTAGAGAGCAGCAGGGAGAGCTGCTGCGCGCCTGGCTGGTGGAGGTGATACGTCTGGGTTTGATCCGAGAAATTAAACACGCAGAGGATCCGCTCCCGACCGTCGGTCCGCTCAAAGAGATAGACGCACTTGTTCTCCTGGTGGCAGTCCACCCACCGGAAGCCGCTAGGGTCAAAATCACGGGCGGAGAAGGCGGGGTGCGATAAGTAGAGATGGTTCAGCTTTTTCATGAACCGCCAGAAATCATCGTGCTTTGGGTATTTGAGGATGTCCCAATCCTGCTCCCGCTTTTCGTCCCATTCCCGCAGCTGGGCGAACTCATTACCCATAAAGTTCAGCTTTTTGCCCGGATGGGCATACATATACATATAAAACGCTTTCGCCTGGGGGAACTTCTCATCGTATTCGCCGTTCATCTTCTGGGCAATGGTGGCCTTGCCGTGGACCACTTCGTCGTGAGAGAGGGGCAGCAGAAAGTGCTCGTCATAAAAATAATGCATGGAGAAGGTCAGCTTATGGTAGTCACGGGCGCGGTATTCCGGTCCGGCCTGAAAGTATTCCAGCGTGTCGTTCATCCAGCCCATGTCCCACTTGTAGTCAAAGCCCAGGCCGCCCTTGTAGACCGGCTTGGTCACATTGCCAAAGGCGGTGGAATCCTCCGCCGCCAGAATCGCCGACGGGTGCCGCAGCTTGAGGCCCTGGTTCATCGCCTTGAGGAACTGGATGGCGTTTTTGTTCTCGCCGCGGGCAGGGTCGCCCTGCCAATAGAGCAGGTTGCGGATGGCATCGATGCGCAGGCCGTCAAAGTGGAACTCCTCCAGCCAAAAATTGGCGGCCGACTGCAAAAAGCTGCGCACCTCCCCGCGGGAGTGCATAAAGTTGTTGGAGCCCCACTCGCTTTTGCCCACGTCGCTGTGGGGGTACTCATACAGGGCGGTGCCATCATACATGGCAAGGGCATAGTCATTCACGGCAAAATGCACCGGTACAAAGTCCATGAGCACGCCGATCCGCTTTTGATGCAGCTTGTCCACAAACTGCTTTAACTGGGCTGCCGTGCCATAGCGGGCGGTGGGACAGAAAAAGCCGGTGTTCTGGTAGCCCCAGGACTGGTCGCTGGGGTGTTCGCTCAGGGGCATTACCTCAATGTAATTATAGCCGCACTCGCAGCAGTAGTCGGCCAAAGGGCCGGCGATCTCGTCATAGGTGTACCAGCCAATCTCGTCGTCGTTGTCCTTTTTCCGCCAGGAGCCAAGGTGGACTTCATAGATATTCAGCGGCTTGTTTTTGCAGTCGCTCCGCTTTTTCATCCACTGGCTGTCCTGAAAGGTATACTCTGAAAGGCTGCGGATGACAGAGGCCGTGTTGGGCCGCAGCTCAGCGCCAAAGCCATAGGGGTCGCAGTGGTCGATGCACCGGCCGTCCTTGCCGTAAATGCGGTATTTATACAGCATGCCGGGGCGGGCGCCCTCCGCCTTGATCTCATACACATTGCCGTCGCCCACCCGCTGCATGGGCTGCTCCTGCCAGCCGTTGAACTCGCCGATCAGGGAGATGCGGCGCGCCTGCGGCGCAAATGTGCGAAAGACCGTCCCATCCCCCTGAAAATGCGCGCCAAAAAAGCGGTAAGCGTCAAAGCATTGCCCGGTATAAAAACTGTAAAGATCCATGTTCCATCACCTTTTACTTGACTATCGTCGTTTATTGTTCTATCATCTATTTTATAAGGATGCGCAGAAATTACCACCATCATTTTTGCAAAACCGTTCAATAAACGACAATTTCCACAATTCGTCGAGAAAGTGTGTTCCCATGGATCTGAGAGTAAAGAAAACGAAAAACAGCATTATCAACGCCTTTTTGACCCTGCGCGCCCACAAACCCCTGGAAAAGATCACCGTCAAAGAGCTTTCTGAGCTGGCAATGATCAACAAAGCCACCTTTTATCTGCACTACAAGGACATCTACGACCTGTCGGAATCGCTGGAAACGCAGGTGGTCCAGTCGGTGCTGGAGAGTATTTCCCACCCGGAATACCTGTTCACCAATCTGCCCGCCTTTGTCAAGGAGCTGACCGATTCCTACTTTGCCCAGCGGGTGCTCATCCACACCCTGTTCTCCGGCAACCAGATGAACCGCCTCCCCTACCGGATCGAGCAGGGCATCCGGCAGGCGGCCTTTGCCCAGCGCCCGGAGCTGAAGGACGACGCTGCCTACAACATCCTCCTCAGCTATTCCATCTACGGCGGCTACTACGCTTCTGTGCAGAATCAGGATCTGGGTATGGCCAAGGTGACGGAGCTGATCGGGAAAATGGCGGAAAGCGCCCAGCGGACCTGCCAGGAGTAACGACGCAAGCCCGCAAAAAAAGAGCCGAAGGCGCAAGGCCATCGGCTCCCGACAGGGCTGTTCCGGAGGGTTTGATCTTGTCAGGCGTCCCGCAGCAGGCGGCGCAGGCTCTCCGGGTCGACCCGATCCTTTTCGCTGCGGTGCATCGAAACATTCTGCACCAGCCCGAAGCCCAGGTAAAGACATGCCGCCGACGACCCGCCCGCGCTGAAAAACGGCAGGGTAACGCCCATGACCGGCAGCAGGCTGAGGCACATGCCAATGTTGAAGATCGTTTGGGCGGCGATCATGCCAAAAAAGCCAAAGCAGATGTAGGTACCCAGCGGGTCGCAGGACACAAACGCGGTGCGCAGCACCCGCAGCAGCAACAGCAGCAGCAGCGCCAAAATCGCCATGCAGCCAAAAAAGCCCAGCTCCTCCCCCGCCACGGCAAAGATAAAATCGCTTTCCTGCACGGGTACGGCGCCGCTCTGCACACGGGGCGCCGTCAGCAGGCCCTGGCCGGCCAGCCCGCCGGAGCCAATGGAGATCTTCCCCTGGATCTGCTGCAGGCCGGTACCCAGCGGGTCCGCCTCCGGGTTGAACATATTCAGGATCCGGCTGCGCTGGTAGTCCTCCAGGATAAACGCCCACGCCAGGGGAATGGCCGCCAACAGCGCGCCGAACAGTCCGGCAAAATACCGCAGCTGCACGCCCGCGGCTAAGGACATGCACAAAAACATGAAAAAGAAAATGATGGCCGCGCCGTCATCCCCCTGAAAATGCACCAGCAAAATGGGGATGGCCCCGTGGACGCCCAGCAGGCAAACGTGGCGGAATCGCTTGAGCAGCCCCCGCTCCCTGAGAATGGACAGGTGCTTGCCATAGGTGACCATGAAGATAATTTTCACCAGCTCAGAGCTTTGAAAGGTGACGCCCCCCGGCAGCGTCAGCCAGGCCTTGGCGTTGACGCCGCCGGAACCGGTGACGCTCTGCCCAAAGAGCAGCGTGTAAACGATGAGCAGCACGGCAAAGCCGGCGATCCACAGCCAATAGCGGGCAATGGTACGGTAGTCGATGAGCGTGAGCACAACAGCCCCGGCGTAGCCAATGACGATGGCGATGAGCTGCACGTCAAAATAATTGCGGGACGTCGCGTTGGACGGCACGGTATACAGCAGCGTCAGGCTAAAGCAGGAGATCGTCAGGACGACCAGCCACAGCAGCTTATCAGAACGCTTGAAGTAATCCGCAAAGCCTTTTCCAACGCGGGCAGAAAATTGCGAGAACCGATATTTCCGGGAATCGGCAGTGGTATAAGTCAAAGCGGCACCTCCTTGGGCTAAGTTCCAAAAAAACGGGTTTCCTCCATTATATAATTTTCAGCGGTAAAGTGCAAGTTACTCTTTCCTAACCCTCAAAAATGTGGTATATTAAAAAGGAAGGAAGTACCACGAAAGTTCAAACAGAAAGGAAAAGAGAACAATGCTTACAGACATTGAAATTGCGCAGCAGGCCGACCTGCTGCCGATTGCCGAAATCGCGGCGCAGTTGGAGATCCAGGACGACGAGCTGATCCCCTACGGCAAGTACAAGGCAAAGCTGGATCCCTCGATTTTCCAGCGGCTGGAGCACCAGCCAGACGGCAAGCTGATCCTGGTCACTGCCATTAACCCGACCCCCGCCGGCGAGGGCAAAACAACAACCACCACCGGCCTGGGCCAGGCCTTTGCCAAGATCGGCAAAAAGGCGGTCATCGCCCTGCGGGAGCCTTCCCTCGGTCCGGTGTTCGGCATTAAAGGCGGGGCGGCAGGCGGCGGCTACGCGCAGGTGCTGCCCATGGAGGACCTGAACCTCCACTTCACCGGCGATATGCACGCCATCACAGCGGCCAACAACCTGCTCTGCGCCATGATCGACAACCACATCTATCAGGGCAACGCCCTGAACATCGACCCCCGGAGCATCAATGTACCCCGCTGCCTGGACATGAACGACCGCGTGCTGCGCAGCGTTGTGGTAGGCCTGGGCGGCAAAGCCAACGGCGTACCCCGTGAGGACGGCTTCTGCATCACTGTGGCCAGCGAGGTCATGGCCATTCTGTGCCTGGCCAGCGACATCACCGACCTGAAAGAGCGCCTGGGCAAGATCCTCGTCGCCTACACCTATGGCGGCGAGCCGGTCTACGCGAAGGACATCGGCGCCAACGGCGCTATGGCAGCCCTGCTCAAGGACGCCATCAACCCGAACCTGGTGCAGACCCTGGAGGGTACGCCGGTGATCATGCACGGCGGGCCGTTTGCCAACATTGCCCACGGCTGCAACTCTGTCCGCGCTACCAAAATCGCCCTGAAGCTGGGCGACTACTGCATCACCGAGGCAGGCTTCGGCTCTGACCTGGGCGCGGAAAAATTCTTCGATATCAAGTGCCGCTTTGCCGGCCTGCAGCCATCGGCAGTGGTGCTGGTGGCCACCGCAAGGGCGCTGAAATACAACGGCGGCCTCTCCAAGGAGGAAGCAGGCAAGCCCAACCTGGAAGCGCTGAAAAAGGGCATCGTCAACCTGGGCGTACACATTGAGAATATGCGCAAATATGGCGTGCCGGTCGTGGTTGCCATCAACCGCTTTGGCAGCGACACCGACGAGGAGCTGCAATTTATCGAGGACTTCTGCAAGGCAAACGACGCCGACTTTGCCCTCTCTGAGGTGTTCGCCAAGGGCGGCGAGGGCGGCATTGAGCTTGCCAAAAAGGTGGTTGCTGCCGCCGAGCAGCCGTCCAGCTTTGCCCCGCTGTATTCCCTGGACCTGACCATTCCGGAAAAGCTGGATAAAATTGCAAGGGACATCTATGGCGCGGACGGCGTGGACTACACCGCCAAGGCCAGGAAGTCCCTGGCGCAAATCGAAAAGCTGGGCGGCAACGCCCTGCCGGTCTGCGTGGCAAAGACCCAGTATTCCCTGTCGGATACCCCATCCCTGCTGGGCCGGCCCACCGGCTTCCGCATCACCATCAGCGACCTGCGGCTCTCTAACGGCGCGGGCTTTGTGGTGGCGTATGCGGGCAGCATCATGACGATGCCCGGCCTGCCAAAGACGCCGGCCGCCATGAACATTGACGTGGACGCCAACGGCAAAATTTCCGGATTGTTCTAATAACATGGTACATGGACGATGGATATTATGATAAAGGAGGGAACCGCTACGGGAACGTGTTATGTGACCCGCTCGCCGGAGGAAACGGAGCAGCTTGGCGCCCGCCTGGCCCAATCGCTCCAGGGCGGCGAGGTGCTTGCCCTGTTTGGCGGCCTTGGCATGGGCAAAACAGCCTTTACCAGAGGCGTGGCCGCCGGTCTTGGCGTTTGCGCCGGCGTTTCCAGCCCAACCTTCGCCCTGGTACATGAATACGCCGGCCGGCTGACGATCCACCACTTTGATATGTATCGGGTCAGCGGCTGGGAGGACCTGCAGTCCACCGGCTTTTTCGACGACCTCGGCGCCGGGAACGTCCTGATCATTGAGTGGAGCGAAAACATTGAAAACGCCCTGCCGGAGGACGCCATCCGCATTTCCTTTGCCCGCGGGGCGGCGGAAAACGAGCGGAATATTTTGATCGAGGGGTTGACGCTATGAAGATCCTCGCGCTGGATTCCTCCGCCGTTTCCGCCTCTGCCTGCGTCATGGAGGACGGGAAGGTGCTGGGGGAATCGTTTGTCAACATTCAGCAAACCCACAGCCAGACCCTGATGGTCATGGCGCAAAACGTCCTGCAAAGCACAGGCGTGCCGCTGGAGCAGATCGGCCTGTTCGCGGTAGCGGCGGGGCCGGGGTCCTTCACCGGTGTGCGCATTGGCGTGTCCTGCGTCAAGGGCATGGCCATGGCCCGGCAAAAGCCCTGCGCCGGCGTTTCTACCCTGGCGGCCATGGCAGAGAACCTGCGGGACTGCGCCGGCATTGTCTGCGCGGTGATGGACGCCCGCTGCCAGCAGGTGTATAACGCGCTGTTCCGGGCGGAATACGGCACGCTTACCCGCCTGACAGAGGACCGGGCGATCTCCATCGCGGAGCTGGCGGCGGCGTGCGCCCAGCTTGACGCGCCGGTTTATCTGGTGGGCGACGGCGCGCTCCTTTGCAGCAAAGCGGAGGGCTTTGCCGGCCTGCCCCATGTCCGCCTGGCCTCGGAGCCGCTCCGGTACCAGCGGAGCAGCGGCGTAGCCGCCGTTGCTCTGCAAATGGCCGCGGCCGGCCAAACCGTCTCCGCCGCCGGGCTTGCCCCCATCTATTTGCGGCTGCCCCAGGCGGAACGGGAATTAAAACGAAAACAAAACTTGGAGGGAACCACAACATGATAGCGATTGGAGCCGATCATGGCGGTGTGAACTTAAAACTCGCGATCCAAAACTACTTTGATGAAAACGGCATCCGATACAAGGATTTTGGCACAAACAAGCAGTGCGCCATCGACTACGCGCCCATTGCGGCGCAGGTGGCGCATGCGGTGGCCAACGGCGAGGCGGAAAAGGGCATCCTGTGCTGCGGCACCGGCATTGGGATCTCCATTGCCGCCAACAAGGTCAAGGGCATCCGCGCGGCGGTCGTGACCAACGCCTTCTGCGCCCAGGCCACCCGCCAGCACAACGACGCCAATATCCTGTGCATGGGCGGCCGCGTCATCAGCGAGGTGGAAGCGGTGGAGTTCACAAAAATCTTTTTGAACACCGCGTTTGAGGGTGGGCGCCACGAGCGCCGCATCCAGCAAATCACCGCCATCGAAAACGGAGAGTTATAACAATAAAATCCAGAAACGAAAAAGCGATGCGCGCGCCTGCTGCCGCATGGCTTTTTTCTTTGGCATTCCCCCTTGATTGCCCGCAAAAAATTTTTTTAAAAATTTGAAATTTACTATTGATATTTATTATCAATTAAGATATAATATCAAATAGGAGGTGGATCATGAGCCAGGCAAGGAATACGGTGCAGCGGGAGGCGGTCCTTCAGGCTGTCGCGCAGCTGCAGGGCCACGCGACGGCGGAGATGATCTATGAGCAGATCCACAGCGCCCACCCGCTGATCTCCAAAGCGACAGTTTACCGGAATCTCAAGGCGCTGGAGCACCAGGGGAAAATCATGAAGATCAGTGTGCCGGACGGCGCCGATTCCTTTGAACTGCAAACGCGGCCCCACTACCACATCAAGTGCATCGGCTGCGGCAGAGTGTTCGACGCCGCCCTGCCCTATCTGCCCCGCCTTCTGTCTTTGGAGCAGAAAGCCGACCGGGATTTTGCGCTGTTCAGCTGCACGATCCTGTTTGAAGGCCTCTGCCCGGAGTGCAACCAAACAGAGGAGAAAACAGTTCGCAAGAAGCCAAACGACCAACCGTGAGAGGAATCACATAAGGAGGAACACAACATGTCAAAATACGCTGGAACACAAACCGAAAAAAATCTTCAGGCCGCGTTTGCCGGAGAATCTCAGGCGCGCAACAAGTACACCTACTTTGCCAGCAAAGCAAAAAAGGAGGGCTACGAGCAAATTGCCGCCCTGTTCCTGAAAACGGCTGATAACGAAAAGGAACACGCCAAAATGTGGTTTAAGGAATTAAACGGCATTGGCGACACCGCCGCCAACCTGGCCGCCGCCGCTGATGGCGAAAACTACGAGTGGACGGATATGTACGACGGCTTCGCAAAAACCGCCGAGGCGGAGGGCTTCCCGGAGCTGGCCACCAAATTCCGCCTGGTCGCCGCCATTGAAAAGCACCACGAGGAGCGCTACCGCGCCCTGCTGCGGAATGTCGAGATGGCCGAGGTCTTTGCCAAGAGCGAGGTCAAGGTGTGGGAATGCCGCAACTGCGGACACATTGTCGTCGGCACAGCCGCGCCAAAAATCTGTCCGGTCTGCGCCCACCCGCAAAGCTATTTTGAGGTGCGTGTGGAAAATTACTGATCCCGCGCCGCTTCACCGTTCAAATCAAATCCCGCAGCAACCGAAACCCGCCGGCAGCGCCGGTTCCACAAGCTGCAATATAGAGAGAGGATCAGCATTATGGATACAAAAGCAATGTTCAACCTGACCTACGGGCTCTTTGTCCTCACCGCCTGCCATGGCGGGAAAGACAGCGGCTGCATCATCAACACAGCCGGCCAGGTCACCTCTGAGCCGAACCGGATCAGCATCACCGTGAATAAAGGGAATTTTACCCACGATCTGGTCAAAGCCTCCGGCAAATTCAACATCTCCATCCTCAGCGAGGACGCCAAATTTGCGACTTTCCAGCGCTTTGGCTTTCAGTCCGGCCGCACAGTGGAGAAGTTTGACGGCTACAGCGCCTGCGCGCGCAGCGCAAACGGCCTTTACTATGTGACTGAGGGGACCAACGCCTACCTCAGCGCAACCGTGGAGCAGGCCATCGACCTGGACACCCACACCATGTTCATTGCCCGCGTGGACGACATGGCGGTGCTGTCGGCTACGCCGTCCGCCACCTACAGCTATTACCACGCGAACATCAAGCCCAAGCCGCAAAAAGCCCCTGTCAGCGGCAAAACCGTGTGGCGCTGCACCATCTGCGGCTATATCTATGAGGGCGAAGAACTGCCGGCGGACTTTGTCTGCCCGATCTGCAAGCATCCTGCCTCTGATTTTGAAAAGGTGACGATTTGACCGGCACGGCGAAGCACCCCAAAGCACAAAAGAACGAAAAAGCCCAAAAACGGCGGTAACAAGCCAATTTTGAGCCATTTCAGCATCAGGAAAGGAGCGGCTGGCAACCGCTCCTTTTTGGTCGGAGTGACGGGAGTTGAACCCACGGCCTCTTCACTCCCAGACAAGCACAAATGTTATAAGTATGCTGCTTTTTGGGGTTTTTGTAGCAACATCGCTGCAATATGAATCTTGTGGTACAATATT
>CAZFHQ010000035.1:0-9941 GCA_964519325.1 uncultured Clostridium sp. | reverse complement strand
AGGTCCTGCCCTGGAGGTCCCCCCTCAGCTTGCGCTCTTCATTTGCAGCCGCAGCTTGTCGCTGATCATAGCGATGAATTCGCTGTTGGTGGGCTTGCCCCGTGTGTTGTGAATGGTATACCCAAAGTAAGAGTTGAGGATGTCCACATCGCCCCGATCCCACGCCACCTCAATGGCGTGGCGGATGGCCCGCTCCACACGGGAGGAGGTCGTCTCGTACCGCTTGGCCACCGAGGGGTAGAGCTGCTTCGTCACAGCGTTGATGATCTCCGGCGTTTCGATCGCCATGAGGATGGAATCCCGAAGATAATGATAGCCCTTAATGTGCGCGGGAACGCCAATTTGATGCAAAATTTCCGTGACCTGGATCTCCATATCGTTGCGGCTGGTGGACGGCTCGCCGCCGGCCGCGCCATGGGTGGCAAGCTGCAGCATCCGCTGGGCCAGCTCCGCCGGATTAAAGGGGCTGATGGTAAAATATGCCGCGCCGCTCTGGAGGACCTCCCGCTCCAGGGTCGGGCTGCTGAACGCCGATTTGACAAAGAACATCGGCAGCGGCTCCACCGACCGCTTGGCGGCGTTGATCACGCCGATGGCGTCCAGGCCCGGCATGAACAAGTCGATCAGCACAAAATCCGGCGCGTCCCGCTTGATGCGCTCCATAACCTGGAACCCATCCTTCTTCACAAAAATCGGCTCCATCCCCGCCTCTTGAAAAGAACGCACCACGTCGCGGTTCCATTCGCCGCTATCGTCTGAAATGAGTAATTTATAATGTTTTTCCATGGTTTTTCCCCCTATATTGATTTCATTGGTTCCAGTTTACCATAAATTGGTAAAAATGGCAAGAAGTATTTTTTATTAGTTTTGGGGAAAATAATTGAAAGCAAAAAAACCGCTTGTTTTCTGGCAAATTTCCAAATTCAGCTCAGGCAACATCTGGCAGATTTTCCAATTCGTTGGCAATTTCATCGGACATACGGAGCATATTTTCCGCAAAAATCCCATAGCCCCGCTCCGGGTCGTTCAGAAACACATGGGTCACGGCGCCCACCAGCTTCCCGTTCTGCAAAATTGGGCTGCCGCTCATGCCCTGGACAATGCCGCCGGTTTGCGCCAGCAGCGTTGGGTCTGTGATGTGGAGGACCAGGTTCTTGACCTGGCCGTCCTCCCGCAAATCAATCGACTCGATCTCGATGTCATAAAGTCGGGGCGTTTCGCCGTCGATCGTCGTGAGGATCTGCGCCGCGCCGGTTTCCACCTCCTGCTTCATGGCGACCGCCACCGGCTCCGCAGCGGCAGGCGCGCCGTTAAGCGTGCCATAAACGCCGGTATCATTGTTGCGGTAAAGCTGGCCAATGGCGCTGCTGGAGGTAAAATAGCCCTTCAGCTCGCCGGCGGCGCCATTCTGCCCTTTGACCACGCCGCTGATGCAGACCGGCACGATCTCGCCGGCGCGCAGCGGCATCAGGCCGTTGGTGTCCACATCACAGATCCCGTGTCCCAATCCGGCAAACACACCGGTTTCCGGCCGGTAAAAGGTCACGATCCCAATACCGGCGGTGCTGTCCCGCACCCAAATGCCGCCTTTATACTGGCCGTCATAGCTGGAGCGCACCGGCGTCACCAAAACAGGCTGCACCGCGCCGTCCCGCTCAATGGTCAGCTCGACCGGCGCGCCGCCGCTGGCCTCCATCGCCGCGCTGACCGCTTCCGTTTCGGTCACAGCCTCGCCGTTGATCTCCAGAATAATATCCCCGATCTGAAGGCCCGCCGCCTGCGCCGGATCCTGGCTGCCCTCCGCCGTAGCGATCTCTGACAGGCCAACCACCATAACGCCGTTGGTAAAGAGCTTTACGCCAAAGGGCGTGCCGCCCGGCACCACGGTAACCTGTGCCGTTTCTGTCACACTGACCGTTTTAATGGGAATGAGATGGAACAGCGACACCTGAGCCTGATAGGCAGCGCCGCCGTCCCTGGACGCGCTGGCTTGCGCGGCCTCCTCCGCTGTCATCCGCCGGACGGTCAGGCCCATCGACGACAGATCCAGCTCTGTGCCGGCCACCACGGTGAACCGGTCGGGCAGCCGCGACGCGACGTGCAGCAGCCCCCACCCGCCCAGCGCCAGCAGCAGCAACAGCAGCGCCGCGGAGAGGACCCGCCATTTTCCAGTTTTTTGCATAAAAAAGAACCTCCTCTCGCAAACAACCGCTCCGGCTTTCCGCAACGGCACAGCCGGAACATTACTTTAATCTGCGCAAGGCTGATTCGATTATTTTGGCAAATATGGCGCGGGCCGACAAATTTTGCAAAAGGGCGCCGATGCTGCTGGCGTTGGCTGTAAAATCTCCATTTTTACACAACAAAAAAAGGCTTTCTCATCCGAAAGCCTTCTATCATATGCGCCTATTGTTTCCGCTTATTTTTTTAATTTTAACAGGGTCAGGTCCTCCGCCGGCACATAGCTGCGCTTTTTGCCGCCGAGCTTGGCCCGCAGCGCAACCGCGCCGCCTGCCGTACCCGCTGCCACTGCCACCAGCAGGAAGCCCAGGATACTGCTCATCCCTTTTTCTTCCGTCCTGGTCTCCAGCGCATGCACCGCTGCCTCCGCCATGGGGATCTCTTCCTCTGTGAGCGCCACCTCGCCGTCAGACTCCGCGGCGGGCTGCTTTGTCTCTTGTTCCTGTTTTGTCGTATTCGCCATTTCAAACTGGGTAAACGGCACCACCGCATCGCCGCTTTCTTCCGCGTGGACGGTATTCCATGCCGCGACGCTGGCCACAATGCCGAGCGTCAGGAAAAGCGCTGCCGCAACTGCGGCAAGCTTTTTGACTAAAACCATTCAAAAGCCCCCAAATCATCTGGATGCGACATTTCCCGATCGAACTGGACAGGGAATTGCAGCATTCGAAATCTATTGGTAACAAACTTGTTACAGTTTAGCATGAATCCCAATAGAATGCAAGGCTTTTTGCGTTTTGTTCATAAAATATTCAAACTGTCGACGATTTTCGCCGATAAACCGCAAGAACCTGTGGCATAATAAAAAGATGCGCGCAGGGTTCCGGCGGGAAATGTCGTCCGCTTATGCCGTTGGTGCCGCGTCGGCCCCTGTCTCCGGGTCCTGGCGGGCAAGATGCTGCAGCAGCCCGCGGACGATCTCATCCGTTTTCATGCTGCGGGAGCCTTTCACGATCACACAGTCGCCGGGGCGCAGCTTGTGCTGCAGGTAGTTCACCGCCTGCTCGTTGTCCTTTTGCGCGCAGACCAGCACCGCCGGATCGACATGCTTGGCGCCTTTGCCAATGCCCTCTGCCCGCTTGCCAACCGTTACCAGCACGCTGACGCCGGCCTCCGCCGCGGCCACGCCTACGTCATAGTGGGCCTGCTCCGAGAGGTCGCCAAGCTCCAGCATATCGGCCAGCACCGCCACACGGCGGCCGCGGCACTCCAGCCCCCGCAGAACATCCAGGCCGCTGCGGATGGAATCCGGACTGGCGTTGTATGTATCGTCGATGATGGTGATCCCGTTGACCTCGTGGATCTCCTGCCGCATGGCCGGCGGCACATACTCGCCGATCTTCCCGATCACCGCGTCCAGATCCATGCCAAGATAATCGGCCACGGCAATGGCTGCCAGGGAGTTGAGCACATTGTGCTTGCCCAGCGCCGGCAGGTGAACGGTGCGTCCCTGGATCGGCGTTTGCAGGGCGTAGGTGGTGTGCTTGTCCGCGGTGACGATATGCTTGGCCTGATACTGGGCGTTATAGCGGGTGCCGTACACAATGGTCTTGCACGGCAAAAAGCCGATCATCCCGCTGAGGATCGGGTCGTCGCCATTGAGGAACAGCACCGAGTGCCGGTCAAAGGCGTCGATGATATGGAGCTTCTCGTTGCGGATATTTTTCTGCGTCTTTAAATTTTCAATATGGGACAGCCCGATGTTGGTGATCACCGCAAAGTTGGGTTTGGCGATCTCCGCAAGGCGGGCCATTTCCCCTTCCTCGCTCATGCCCATCTCGATCACTGCCACATCATGCTCCGGCTCCAGGCCAAAGAGGGTGATCGGCAGGCCGACCTGGCTGTTAAAATTCCCTTTTGTTTTCATCACGTTGGCGCCATCATCTCTTTTGTGGTGGTTTTGCCCACGCTGCCGGTAATGCCGATGATCGGGATGGAGAAGTTGCTGCGGTATGCCTTCGCGATCTCCTGCAGGGCTGTCTCGGTGTCCGGCACCGAGATCCAGCAGTGGGCCGGGTCATCCATATGGGTGTGCTCCTGGGTCAGGGTGGCAACCGCCCCCTTGGCAAAGGCGGATTCAATATAGCCATGGCCGTTGCTCCGCTCGCCGATCAAGGGTACAAACAGGTCGCCCTCCTTTGTCCGGCGGCTGTCAATGGAGCCGCCCCGCACCACAGTGGCGGGGTTGCCGCACAGCAAGGTTCCGCCGCAGTCATTGATAATTTGTTCCACAGTCATTTCCATGATCCATCAACCCCCCTGGTTTGTTTTGCGTGACGCTAAAATCTCCGCCACGATCTCCCGCTCGTCAAAATGATATTTGACGCCTTTTATCTCCTGATAGTCCTCGTGGCCCTTGCCCGCCAGCACAATAATGTCGCCGGGCTGGGCGTGTTCAATGCAGTACCGGATGGCCTCCCGCCGGTCCGGCACCACCACGGCTTTGCCATTGGTCTTTGCCATGCCGGTTTGAATATCCGCGATGATGTCCATCACGTCCTCGTCCCGTGAATTGTCCGCCGTGATGACGGAGAGGTCGGCCAGCCGCCCGCAGACCTCGCCCATCTCGAACCGGCGCACCCTGGGCCGGTTGCCGCCGGCGCCAAACATGCAGATCAGCCGGTTGGGATGGTATTCCCGCAGCGTCTCCAGCACGTTCTCCATCGAAAGGGCGTTGTGGGCGTAGTCGATCAGCAGGGTGTAGTCGCCGTCCACCGGCACCATCTCCACCCGTCCCTTGACCTGTACCGCGCTGAGGCCCTGGTTGATCTCCTCCAGCGTCACGCCGAAGTGGCTGCACACCGCAATGGCGGCCAGCGCATTGTAGACGCTGAACTTGCCAGGGATCCCAACGCGGACCTCCTGGGAAACGCCCTGGCGCGTCAGCGTAAAGCGCACGCCCAGATACCCCGGCTCGCGGAGCAGTTCCGCATGGCTGCCCTGAAAATCCACGCCTTCCCGAAAGCCATACGTCTCAATGCGGCAGGTATGCCCCTCGATCATCCGCTCCCAGCTTGGGTCGTCTACATTGACGATGCCCGTTTCGCACTGGCGGAACAGCAGCTGCTTGCACCGGAGGTATTCCTCCATGTCCTTGTGCTCGCTGCCGCCGATGTGGTCGTGAGAAAAATTGCTGAACAGTCCGTAATCGAAGGTCATGCCGCCGGTGCGGTGCGCCCGCAGGCCAATGGAGGAAGCCTCGATCACAGCGGTATCGCAGCCGGCGTCCACCATCTGGCGCAGGAATTTCTGCATTTCATAGGATTCCGGCGTCGTGTTGTTGGTTTGGAGGATCTCCCCGCCGATCACCGCGCCGATGGTGCCGATCACCCCAGTTTTGTGGCCGGCTCGCTCCAGAATAGCGCGGATCATCCAGGCCGTTGTTGTTTTTCCCTTCGTTCCCGTCAGGCCGATGACCGTCAGCTTTTCCGCCGGATGGCCAAAATAAGCCGCCGAAACCTCTGCCAGCGCCTTGCGGGTGTCCTCCGCCAAAATCACCGGCACCGAGACCTCCACCGGCTCCTCGGCCAGGATCGCCGCCGCCCCCTGGGCCTGGGCCTGTTTGGCAAAGGCGTGGCCGTCTGCCGCGGCGCCCCGCAGGCAGACGAACAGGCAGCCCGGCGTCACCTTGCGGGAATCGTACACCACGTCGGTGATCTCCAGGTCGCCGCCCCGCTCTACCGAGACAGGCAGTCCTTTGAACAGTTCTTTTAGAATCATAGAAAAACCTCCATACTCTATCACTTTATCATACATCACAAACGGCTCAGTTGTCAAATTTTCCGGCCATCCTTTTGTTAGTATATCCGCTATTTTGGACGGCTATCACCGGATTTTCAAAATTACCGGCGGCAATTCCCCCAAAACGCTGGAAAACCGGCCGGCGCCGTGGTAAAATAGGCAATGCGAAAGGAGTGTGCGGCCATGGAACTTCAAATCGACGGATACACAAAAGCGGCGGCCGCTGACGCTGCCGCTATCTGGAACCAGGTTGTGGCGGAGGGGGTCGCTTTCCCGCAGATGGAACTGCTGACCGCGGAGACCGGCCACCGGTTTTTCAGCGGGCAATCCTTCACCGGCATTGCCCGCAACGCCGCGACCGGCCAGGCCGTCGGGCTGTATATCCTCCACCCAAACAACGTGGGGCGGTGCGGCCACATCTGCAACGCCAGCTACGCGGTAAAGGCCGGCCTGCGGGGGCAGCAGATCGGGGAGGCGCTGGTGCGCCACTGCATGGCAAAGGGGCGGGAGCTGGGGTTCCGCATTTTGCAGTTTAACGCCGTCGTCGCCACGAACGGCGCGGCGCTCCATTTATATGAAAAGCTGGGTTTCACCCGGCTGGGCGTCATTCCCGGCGGGTTCCTCCTGCCGGACGGCGCTTACGCGGACATCATCCCCCACTATCATGTTTTGTAAGGCGTGATGGCGGTAACGCAAACCATCATGAGGACGGATTCAGAAAGGAGTACGGCTATGCTTTTCACGGTAGACATCAGCAATTCCTACATCACGCTTGGCGGCTTTGCCAACGACGGCGCCGCCTTCCGCGACGAGTTACAGTTCACGGCCCGCATCGTCACCGACCGCCGCCGCACAGACGATCAATATGCCTGTGAGCTGATGCAGCTGCTGGCGCTGCACAAGGTGGCGCCGGAGGAGATACGGGACGCCATCATCTGCTCCGTTGTGCCGGAGCTGACGGGGGTTTTTCAGAACGCTGTAAAAAAGCTGACCGGCGCCGCGCCAATGGTGCTGGGGCCAGGCGTGAAAACCGGCCTCCACATCCTCATTGACAATCCGGCCCAGCTTGGCGCTGACCTGGTGGCCGGCGCTGTGGCCGCCACCCGCCTGTACCCCATGCCCTGCGCCGTGTTCGATCTTGGCACCGCCACCACCATCAGCGTGCTGGACAGCCAGGGGAAATTTCGGGGCGGCATGATCTGCGCCGGCATTGGCATCACGCTGGATTCCCTGGCCTCCCGCACCTCGCTGCTGCCCCACGTCAGTGTGGAATGTCCCAAATCGGTCATTGGCACCAACACCATCCATTCCATGCAGTCCGGCGCCATTTACGGCACCGCCGCTATGATAGACGGCATGATCGACCAGATCGAAGCGGAGCTGGGCCAGCCGGTGACCGCAGTGGCCACCGGCGAGCTGGCACGGGTGGTGGTGCCTGTCTGCCGCAAGCCGGTGCAAATCTGCGAGCACCTGCTGCTGCGCGGCCTGCGCCTGATTTATGAAAAGAACCGCGGCGGGGAATAGATCAGCGCAAACAAAACGGAACAGCAGCCTGGCAACACAGGCTGCTGCTTTTTTTGCACGCAAAAACGCCCCGGAGGGGAATCCCCACTCCGGAGCGTTCACCTGACCATATCGGTCATGTTATTTGGATGCAAACACGCGGTTTGCAATATAGCCTTAGATTCAGACTATCCCTTGAGCGCAGCTCTCTTCTCAGACTGCTCAACCATGAAGTTCTCGACAACCAGCATGATCCAGCCAACCAGAACGAACGCGAAGGTGCAGTTCGGCAGACCGAATACGCCAAAGACGCCGTCGATTGCGTAGTTGACCAGGCAGGTGCAAATTACGCCGAAGAACCACAGGAACCAGTAGCGGCCGCTGTTCTTCTTGCTCTTGCCGAAGGTGTCAAGTGCGCCAGCGGTAAGGATTGCGCTGTAGCTGTAGAGAGCCCAGCCGATGTTACCCATGCCTGCACCGAAGAGCAGAGCCATGCCAACGCTGATTGCGCAAGCCAGGCAAGCCTTGAGTGCGAACTCCCAGTTTGCCCAGAAGTATGCGGCAATGAGGATGATAGAAGCGATAACGCCGTCGCAAACATAGATTTCTTCAAAACCATTGAGCCAGATCATGAGCCAGCTGCTGCCGGAACCAAGATCCCAGTTTAGCGAGCCCAGATCAAAGCCGGTGATCCAGCTGTTGCCAGCGCCGGCAACAGTAGAGTCAACGCTCAGAGCGCCTGCCTTAACAGTGTCAAGCAGGTCGGTGCTGAAAGCAACCAGTACAAAGAACCACATCATAACGATGAATGGGAATGTGAAGCCCGGCAGACCAAAGTGGCCGGTAAATCTGTTGATAACAACCTGCAGCATTGGGCACAGCACGCAGCCGAGAACCATAACGATCCACTCGGTGAGCTCGTGCGCAGGGCTGACTGCAGAAGCAGCGCCTGCAAAGAAGGTAACGCTACCAACACAGATCAGGGTCGGACAGAAGCCGTACAAGCCTGATGTGATTGCGTCCCGATCCGCGCCGATCAGATAAGCGACCAGGTTGGAAATGTTAACGCCGATTGCCACAAAGACAACCAGTTTCCAGGATTGCCAGTTACCGAAGTCCCAACCAAGGCACTCGAGGTTAGCGATCCAGAAGGAAATGAAAATCAGCATACCAGAAATAACGTTTTCGATGAAAACTACCTGAGAGATACCATTAAAAAAGGCTCTGACGGGTGCTGGTAATTTTTTAAGATCAATACCCATTATTACTCCCCCATTTGAATTTGACTAAAATTGACTAACTGTAAATTGGTTTATGCGTTGATTTGTCGCTGAATAAAACAAACCCCCCTTTCCTTATTTTTCAAATCAACAGTCTATTACAGTGTTATTCGTACACTGTAGCTAATTATGATTTTACAAAAAATTAATATATTTGTCAAGTGCCTGGGAAGAATTTCATTTCCAGTTTTGCAATAATTTGACCTTTTTTTGAGAAACTATCGTTATATCGCACAAAAAACAAGATGATTTCTCTGCAAAAACATCCAGCGTACACAAACTGTTTACAAATGTGACATACTTTGTTTGAAAAAAGCCGCCCCAAAATCAGGTATAATAGGAAAAGTGAGAAGGAAGAACCGTGCAACAGGCCGGTGCCGAAACCCCACAATGCCCACAGCCCCTTCCGTAAAGGATACACACCCATCGAAAACTCCGGCAGCCCTTTGGCCCGCCGGAGTTTCTTTTTTTCTATCCGCAGGCTGCCATGCCCCGCGCCAGGCACGGCCAGCCTGTTTTCTTTTTTTGGTCAGCCCTTGGCGTCGTACCAGGTCTTGCCGGTGTGGGCCTCTGCCACCATGGGTACCGAGAGGGACACCGCCGCTTCCATTTCTTCCTCCAGCAGCGCCTGCACCTGGGCCTGCTCCGCCTCCGGCGCCTCCACAATCAATTCGTCGTGGACCTGTAAAATCAGGCGGGCCGCCAGGTGTTCCGCCCGCAGGCGGTTTTCCACCCGGATCATGGCGATTTTGATGATGTCCGCCGCTGTACCCTGGATCGGCATATTCCGCGCGACCCGCTGGCCAAAGCCCCGCAGGTTAAAGTTAGAGGATGCCAGCTCCGGCAAATAACGCCGCCTGCCGAAGATCGTTTCGGCATAGCCCCGCTCCCTGGCCTGCTCCACCACATTTTCCATGTAAGCCTGCACGCCGCTGTAATGGGCCAGATACGCTTTGATGTAGCTGTCCGCTTCCTTGCGGGTCACGCCGATGTCCTTTGCCAGAGAGAACGGGCCGATCCCGTACACAATGCCAAAATTGACCGCCTTGGCCCTGCTGCGCAGCATGGGGGTAACAAGCGCTTCCGGCAGGCGGAACACCTGGGCCGCCGTGCTGGTGTGGATATCCTCATTGCGGAGGAACGACTCCGTCATTGCCTTGTCGCCGGCGACGTGTG
>CAZFHQ010000034.1:0-10042 GCA_964519325.1 uncultured Clostridium sp. | reverse complement strand
CCATTTTGATGAGCCTGTGCCTTTTCGCTACAAGCGCCGGCTCGACCCTGGCCTTTGCGGAGGAGGCCGCCCCCGCCGCGGACACAGCCGCCGCCGCGGATACCGAAAGCACGTCGGATACCGAAAGCGCAGTGGATACGGAAAGCGCCGCGGATACGGAAGACACGGACAGCACAGCCTCATCGGAGGAAGATACCGCGGCGCCGGAGACACCGGACGCGACAGAAAGCACCAGCGGCTGGCTGACCAAAGACGGCAAAACCTACTACTATAAAGATGGGGTCCCGCTGACCGGCTGGCGCACCATTGACGGCAGCAAGTATTACTTTAACAGCGAAGGCGTCATGCAGACCATGTGGCAGACCATTGACGGCAGCAAGTATTACTTTGGCAAAAGCGGCGTGATGCGCACAGGCTGGCGCACCATTGACGGCAGCAAGTATTACTTTGGCAAGAGCGGCGTGATGCGCACAGGCTGGCGCACCATTGACGGCAATAAGTATTACTTTGGCAAGAGCGGCGTGATGCGCACAGGCTGGCGCACGATCAGCGGCCACAAGTATTACTTTGGCAAGAGCGGCGTGATGCGCACAGGCTGGCGCACCATTGACGGCAATAAGTATTACTTTGGCAAGAGCGGCGTGATGCGCACAGGCTGGCGCACGATCAATGGCCACAAGTATTACTTTGGCAAGAGCGGTGTGATGCGCACAGGCTGGTGTACCATTAGCGGCAAAAAGTATTACTTTGGCAAGAGCGGCGTCATGCGCACCGGCTGGCGCACCATTGACGGCAGCGTCTATTACTTTAACAGCAAGGGCGTCATGCAGAAAAAAACCTGGATGACCCGCGGCGGCAAGCGGTATTACCTGCGTTCCAACGGCGCGGCGGCGACCGGCTGGGTCAAGCTGGGCAGCTACTACTATTATTTCAGCGGCAAGGGCGTGCTGGATGAGGACGCGCGGGATAAGGTGTCCGGCCCTTACCAGCTGGTGGTCAGCCTGAAGGAATGCACGGTGCTTGTGCTGGCACAGGGCAGCGACGGCAAGTATGACAGGGCTGTGGCCAAGTTCGTCTGCTCGCCCGGCCTGCCCGGCACGCCAACCCCGACGGGAACCTTCACCGCTTACAGCAGCAGCCGTTGGCAGCCCCTGATGGGTCCTTCCTGGGGGCAGTACGGCACGCATATTTACATGGGCGTCTATTTCCATTCCGTCGCCTGCTCCGCGGCAAACGTTTACAATGTGCCTGTGGCCGCCTATAATATGCTGGGCAAGCCGGCTTCCCATGGGTGTGTCCGTTTGCTCGTCGCCGACGCAAAGTGGATCTATGAGCACGCGAAAAACGGCATCCAGGTCAAGATCGTCAACAGCGGCGCGACCTCTGTCGTCGGGTATCTCTCCAAGCCCGCTGTGCCGGCGCTGAAGCAGAAAAACGGGCTGCGCTGGGATCCGACCGACCCTGTCGCGAAGGCGGAGCAGTCCTGACCGAGCGGCCAGGCGGCATGATGGCTGCTTTGCACGCTCCCGTTTTCAACCACTCCATCCTGATTTGTTCGCATTTGTTTGCGGCCCTGCTTTCTTACCGGAAGGCAGGGCCGCTTTCTTTTTGCCAGCGCCAGCATAAGCGCTGAAAAAGCAGCAAAAAAAAGACCCGCTGCCGCGGGCCTTTGCCGATCAATTGTTTTGTTCCGTGGTTTGTTGTTCGCCGTTCTGGGCCGCTTTGCGGAGTGTCCGGCGCACCCTTTCGTTTGTTTCCGGCCCTACTACAATGTGGCGCTTATGTTCCTTCCCGTCGGACCAGGAAACGACCCCCGGTATCGTCTGCACCACGCCGTGGATGATCCTGCGCTCATATGGGTTCATTGGCTCCAGGGAGCAGATTTTGCCGGTGCGCAGCGCCTTGTTGGCGATCTTCCTGCCCAGGTTTTCCAGCGTTTCCTTCCGCTTTTCCCGATAATTCCCCACATCCAGCGTTACCCGGTGGTAGCCGTTTTTCTCTGTGTTGGCGACCAGGCAGGCCAAATATTGCAGCGCGTCCAGCGTTTCGCCGCGGTGGCCGATGATCATGCTGACGCTGCCGCCGCTGATCTCCAGCTCCGAATCCGCTTCGTTCTCATGGCGGATCGTCACCATGCCGTCTGTGACGCCCATGGCCCGCACGACGTCCCGCACATACTCCGCCGCCAGCTCCGCGGGCCGCCGAACCGTTACGACGGCGCGCACCTTTGCCGGACTGCCGCCGAATAAACCAAACGTTTTTTTCGTCGGCTTTTCGAGAAGCTCACACTCCGCTTCCGACCCCGCTACGCCAAGCTCCGCACAAGCGTTGGCAAACGCCTGTTCCACTGTATTGCCAGTTGCGATTGCCTCTCTTCTCAATGATGGCACCCCCCTGTCAAAACCATTATCTCCTTTTCTTTTTCTTCTGGTTATGATTTTGATTTTTTTGGTTCTTCTGGTTCTTCTGGTTGTTCTGCTTTGGCGCGCCGCCCTGGTTCCGGATGGATTCCGCGGTGATCACGCGCCGTTCCGCCAGCGGGATCTCCGCCACCTTCAGCTCCTCCCGCTCACGACGGGCAATGCGCCTTGCCTCTTTGTTCGCCGTAAAATACTCCTTGCTGAAGAACCTGTTGAGCACAACAGTCTGGGCGAAGGTCGCGGCGTTGGAGACAACCCAGTAAAAGCCGATGGCGGCGGGCATCGTCAACGCCAGATAGGCGGTGATCAGCGGCAGGATCAGCATAGTTACCTTCATGCAGCCCTGCTGCTGTTTCATGGAGTCGTTGGTGAGCATGGAATAAACCTGCGTGCCAAGGGCCAGCACCAAACACAGGATCGGGATGACCCACAGCACGGCCGAGCCGCCCCACGGGGTATCCAGCAGGTCCAGGCCGAGGAAGTTGCAGCTATGGGAGAACTTCTCCACCGACGCGATCTCGTCCGCGGACCAGATACCGCCCAAATACGGCTTTATCATCCCAAAATTGCGGACGATCTCCATCTCCGCGAAGCGGGTGGAAAACGTGGCGCTGATGCCTGGGATCTGGTTGAGGATATTGGTAGCGCCGGCAATGGAAGCGGACGCCAGGTGCAGTGTGTTGGAAAGCGGGTAGATAACCGCGTAATACAGGCCCAGCATGATCGGGAAGGGGATCAGCGCCGTCAGGCAGCCGCTGCTGGGGGACGCGCCCTCCTTCGCGTACAGCTTCTGCAATTCTTCCTGATACTTCTGCTTATCGTTGCCGTACTTTTTCTGCAGCTCCTTTTGCTTTTCCGAAAGCCGGCTGGTCGCCGCCATAGACCGCTGCTGCTTGATGTTCAGCGGGAACATGGCCGCGCGGACCAAAATCGTAAAGGCGATGATCGCCACGCCGTAATTTTGCAGGATCAAATAAAAGAAGTATAGGATATAGCCAAAAATGCTACCAAAAAAATTTAAAATACCCATTGATGTTACTCCTTAACCTAAGTGACTCGTCTGAACAGCCGCGCCGTACGCACGGCGGCCGGCCTTTATTTCAGCTTTGCTTTCTTTTCAGGGACGGGGTCGTACCCGCCGCGGCTGAGCGGGTTGCACCGCAGGATGCGCCAGATGGCCAGGGCAGAGCCTTTGAACGCGCCAAACCGCTCCAGCGCCTCGATGGCGTAAGCGGAGCAGGTCGGGTAATATTTGCAGCAGGCGGGCCGCCGCGCGGAAATAGCCGCCTGATAAAACCGGATCAGGGAAATCAGCACGCGCTTCATTTGATTACGCCCGCCTCTTTTAAATGCCGCGCCATGGCCTTTTGCACCGCGGTGCTCTTGACAAAGGGAGTTTTCCCGCGGGCGACAAAGATCAGGTCCACGTTGCGGTCCTTGTTCACCTGGGGCAAAAAGCTCCGGTATGCCGCCCGGATGACCCGCCGGCTGCGGTTGCGCTGCACCGCGTTGCCAATTTTTTTGCTGGCGGTAATGCCGACCCGCAGGTGTTTTCCTTTATTTTTGCAAACATAAGTGACCAGGATAGGGGAAACCCAGGATCTTCCTTTTGCGTAGACCCGTTTAAAATCGCGGTTCTCGTTGACCGCGACGATCCTGTACCGCCGCTTTGGCTGCTTCCCCGTCCGCGCGGCTTTTTCCAAGTTCATGTCCAAGCTCTCATTCCATTCCCAAAAAGCTGCCGAACGTTCAGAAATAAAGAAAGGCCACATTCCTTCGTGGCCTCCTTAGCTCTTTAGTGGCTCAAGCGTTTTCTGCCCTTCGCTCTGCGACGAGCCAAAACCTTCCGGCCGTTTCGGTCTGCCATTCTTTTTCTAAAACCGTGCTCCTTTTTTCTGTGGAGCTTTTTTGGCTGGTATGTCCGTTTCATAACAAAAACCCTCCTTTCGGGGAAATCCTTACAAATTCGCATGATACCACAGCGGCCTGTCCCATGTCAACCCGTTTTCGCGAGCGTGCTGTCAGGACAAGGGCGGCAATGGCCACACTTTTCAATTTATACCACCTTACTATAGCACACATTTTGCGAAAAAGAAAGAGGAAAATCTTGATTTTCGCAGATTTTTTTTAAATTTTTTCCGCCCTTTTCCCCTGATTTTTGTGCGCTTTTTCGCAGTTTTTTCTTTTTCTTGTGGTCAAAAAATACAGCACCACAACTTGTTGCGTTTTTCCTGCTTTTTGCCGCGTTTTTTGCTGACGGCGGCGCAAAATTCCCCACAGGGCGGGCAGCGGGAAACCGTTGAAAAAAAAGGCGCTTTGTGCTACAATAATACTTGGTATAACATCGTGTTTTTTTCATGGGACTTTCCCTCTTTTCGGAAACTTTCCTTTCAAAAACGCGTTATTAGGAACAGACATTGTTTCTGTTCCAAATAAATTTTTCTGCAGAAAGGAGAGCAAAACCATTTATGGAATCTTTTTCACAGGCGTGGCCATCCATCTGCGAATATTGCAGGACCGCCGGCAACCTGACCGACATCGCCTATAATATGTGGGTCGACACCATCAAGCCGGTGGACATCGACTTTGGCGCCGGCAAGATCACCCTGCAGGTCCGCTCCGACCTTCATCGCGACCTGCTGATCAACTCCTACAGCAGGCTGTTCAGCGATGCCTTTGTGTCGATTCTTGGCGCGGATTTTGAAATCGACTACGTTGTCGGCGACCAGGCAAAGGCGCAGGCGAACAACCAAAACGTCATGAAGGACGACTATGAATTTACCTTCGATACCTTTATCGTCGGTTCCTCCAACAAATTTGCCCACGCCGCGGCCCTGGCTGTGGCGGACAACCCCGCCGTCCTTTATAACCCGCTTTACATTTCCGGCAACCCGGGCCTGGGCAAGACCCATCTGCTCTACGCCATTTCCAAGGCGATCGGCAGCAGCAACCCAAAGGCAAAAATCGTGTATGTCAAGGGCGACGATTTTACCAACGAGCTGATCGAATCCATCCGGCAAGGCACCTCGCCGGCGTTCCGGCAAAAGTACCGCAGCGCTGACGTGCTGCTGGTGGACGACGTCCAGTTTATTGGCGGCAAGGAATCCACCCAGGAGGAATTCTTCCACACCTTCAACACCTTATACGAGGCCAAGAAGCAGATCGTCATGACGTCGGACCGGCCGCCCAAAGACATCGCCACTCTGGAGGAACGGCTGCAAAGCCGGTTTGAGTGGGGTCTCACCGCCGACATTCAGCCGCCGGATTTTGAGACGCGCATCGCCATTATCCGGCGCAAGGCCGAGCTGCTCCATTTAGATCTGCCCGACGAGGTGGCGGAGCACATCGCGAAAAAATTAAAGACGAACATTCGCCAGCTGGAGGGCGCTGTCAAGAAGATCCAGGCCCAGCAGCAGCTGACCGGCGTGCCGCCCAGCATCAGCTCGGCGCAGACGGCCATCAGCGATATTATCAATAACGACCAGCCGGCGCCGGTGACCATCGAAAAAATCATCAACGAGGTGGCCCGTACTTACGGCGTTACCGCGGAGGACATCCGCTCCTCCAAGCGGCAGGCGAACATTTCCAGCGCGCGGCAGATCGCCATCTATGTGGTGCGGGACATTACCCAGCAGCCGCTGGAATATATCGGCAAGGAATTCGGCAACCGCAACCATTCGACAATGGTGTACGCGGTGCAGCAGGTAGAAAAGCTGCTGCAAAAGGACCCGAAAACGAAAAACACGGTAGAGGACATCATTAAAAATATCCGCAACCGGTAGCCGCGCCTTTACTTTGTGGGGCGGCCCAGTAGTGGCTTGCGGCGAAGATAGCGCGGCCATAACAGAAAATGCGGGATGCTGGCGGGAAAAAGTTTCAACAACTTCTCGACTTTCAACATCGCGTTTTCCACAGGGCTGTCAAATGTCAAAAAGTTTTCAAAAAAATTCAACTGGGAATCAACACGGTTTACACAGCAAAAAATCTTCCAAAAACCGGAAGTTTCCGCAATTCCCGCAAGGGTTTCAACTTTTCGTCAGCCCCTACTACGATTACTAAATTTATTATAATATTTCTTCCCTTGTGATACGGGGCGAAACGCCCGAACTGACTCTTTAGAAAGGTGTGATCTTTCCACAATGAAATTTTCCTGTGATAAATCCCAGCTCGTCGAAGCCGTTACCAATGTGCAGCGGGCTGTTTCCACAAAATCTACCATCCCTTCTCTGGAAGGCATCCTCATCCAGGCCAAAGAGGGAGCGATTACCCTGTGCGGCTACAACCTGGAGCTGGGAATGACCACCTCGCTGGACTGCAATGTGGCGGAACTGGGGGACATTGTGCTAAGCGCAAAGCTGTTCGGCGATATTATCCGCCGGCTGCCGGACGCCCTGGTGACAATCTCGGTGGACGACGGCAACCTGACAACGATCGTCAGCGGAGAGAGCACCTTTTCCATTGCGGGCATCTCCGCGGAAGAATATCCGGATCTCCCCGTTATCCATGACGGCGAAACCATTACGGTATCGCAGCGGGTGCTGAAAAGCATGATCCGTCAAACGATCTTCGCGGTAGCGGAGAGCGACGCCAAGCCGATCCACACCGGCACGTTGTTTGAGCTGTCCGGCGGGTGCTTCCGCCTTGTTTCAGTAGACGGTTACCGGCTGGCCGTTCGGGAGGAAAAGCTGGGCGGCGAACAGGAGCTGTCCTTTGTGGTGCCGGGCAAAACGCTCGCGGAGCTGCGGGGGCTGCTGAAGGAGGACGAGGACGAAACGATCGTGATGCACGTTGCCACCCGCCACATTGTGTTCGAGCTGGGCAGCTACACGATCATTTCCCGCTTGCTGGAGGGGGAATTTCTCGATTATCATTCGGCGCTGCCAAAGAACAAAACGACGGAAGTCATTGTAAAGGTGCGGGATTTTGTCGACAGCGTGGAGCGTGTTTCCCTCTTGATTACAGACCGACTGAAAAGCCCGATCCGCTGTGAGTTTGCGGACGGCGAAATCAAGCTGTTCTGCGCGACGCCCATTGGCCGTGCCAACGACAGGCTGCCGGCAGCGATTGAAGGGCAGAACCTGGAGATGGGCTTTAATAACCGGTATCTGCTGGACGCCCTGCGGAACACCGAATGCGACGAGGTGCGGATCTGCCTCAGCGGGCCGGTCAGTCCAATGCTCATCCTGCCGCGCACGGGGGAGGATTTTCTCTTTTTGGTATTGCCGGTGCGGCTGCGGGCGGAATAAGCTACGATTTCCGCATTACCGCGCGTAACGCCGGGCTGGCGTGCCTGTCGGCGCTTGCCGACTTGGAAGGTGGGATAAAATGGAACGACAAAGGATTCAAATTGATACGGAATTTATCCGGCTGGACGCCTTGCTGAAATTTGCCGGCGCGGTCAGTACCGGCGGCGAAGCCAAGGTCCGCATCCAGGACGGTCAGGTCAAGGTCAACGGCGAAACCTGTACCATGCGGGGCAAAAAAATGCGGCCCGGCGATATAGCGGAGCTGAACGGCGTGGCGTATGGAGTGGAGAAGCCTTGAATGTGCTGCGGCTCCGGCTGGAGGATTACCGGAATTTACAGCCTGCCGACCTGTCTTTTTCACCGGAGATCAATGTGATTTACGGGAAGAACGCCCAGGGGAAAACCAATTTGCTGGAGGCGGTCTGGCTGTTCACCGGCGGTCATTCCTTCCGCGGCGCAAAGGACAGCGAGCTGGTCGCCTTTGGCAAAAAGCGGGCTTTGCTCAAGCTGGACTTTTTCAGCGAGGAACGGGAGCAGGCCATGGAGCTCGTGATTCAGGAGGGCAAACGCGCCTTTACGGTGAACGGTGTGGAAAAGCGGAGCGCCGCCGAGCTGGTAGGCAAGTTTTGCAGCGTGATTTTTTCCCCGGAGCATTTGCTGCTGGTAAAAGGCGGCCCCGCCAAACGGCGCGGTTTTTTAGACGGCGCCCTGTGCCAGAGCCGGCCGTCCTTCGCTAAAGCCTTTGTGTTGTATCAGCGCGCGCTGCACCAGCGGAATATTCTGCTCAAGGAGATCCCCCGCCAGCCGTCCCTGCAGGCGACGCTGGCAAGCTGGAATACCGTGTTGGCTCAGCGCGGCGCGGCGGTGATCCGTCAGCGGCAGGCGCTGGTCGAAGCGATCCGGCAGCCGGTGCGGGAGATTTACGGGGGGCTTGCCCAAGGGCTGGAAACCGTCGACCTGGTTTACAGCAGCACGGTCGGCAAAGAGAAGGAGATCACCGAGGAGATGTTCCTTCAGCGGCTGGAGGCGGCGGAAAAAACCGACATTGCCGCCGGCTTTACAACAATTGGCCCGCACCGAGATGATTTGGAGATCGCCATTAACGGCGTGTCCGCCCGGCTGTACGGCTCCCAGGGGCAGCAGCGGTCTGCGGTGCTGGCGCTCAAGCTGGCGGAGGCCGCCGTGCTGGAGGAGCTGACCGGCGAAAAACCGGTCATCCTGCTGGACGACGTGATGAGCGAACTGGACCGGGACCGGCAGGAATATCTGCTGAACCACATCCGCTCCCGCCAGATTTTCCTCACCTGCTGCGACCCTGGCGCCATTCGGGGCCTGCGTGGCGGCGCGGCGTTTTTTGTCTCGGAGGGAAAGAGCCGGCCAACAACCGGCTGACAAGCGGCGGCGCGAAAAAAACCAGAAACAGAGGGGTTGGCAGAATGTATCTTCATTTGGGGCAGGACGTCGTGGTCCGGATGGACACGGTGATCGGCATTTTTGATTTGGACAACTGCACAGTGTCCAAAACGACCCGCCAATATTTGGCCCAGGCGGAACGGCAGGGCAGGGTGGTCAACGTCTCAATGGAGCTGCCCAAAACCTTTGTGGTGTGTCGGGCGCCGGACGGCAAGGCGGGATTTACCGTCTATATTTCGCAAATTTCGGCGGCGACCCTGCGGAAAAGGACAAATTTTTTTCGCGGGCTTGCTTTATGATAGAGTTAAAAACAGCGTCAGAAAGGAGAATGACCAATGGAATATTCAAACACACAAGCGAGGAACCAGGAACCGGCGCGGCAGGGCGTCAGATTGCCAAAATGCCCGCACTGCGGCAAAAGGGTAAACCCCTTTTTAGCCTGGAGCGTTAAATCCCAGGGAGAATATGTCTGCGGCAGCTGCGGCAGCTTTTCTAACATCCGGCTGGCAAAACCGCTGTATGTGATGGGCCTCATCGCCGTCCTTTTGGCGGCGATCCTGCTGCTTATCTTTTTCCTTACCGGCAGCATGAACCTGTACCTGCTGCTGCTGATGCTGGTGCCATTCCTGGCGTTTACTGTGATCTCTCCGTTTTTTGTGCGGCTGGAAAAAATCGCGCCGCCCAGCGCGCGGCGCAAGCAGCCGGCTGCCCAGCAAAAGAAAAAGGAACAGCCGAAAACGCAGAAGGCCCAAAAGGTCCAAAAGGACCAGAAGAAAAAGGCCTGAGCGCCCGCTTGACTGCCTGACGGCAGGCAAGAGGACAGAACGAATACAGAAACGGAGAAGGAAAGCATGAGCGAAATGAATGAGATCACACATGTAGACGAAAATTATGACGAAAGTCAAATTCAGGTGCTGGAGGGGCTGGAAGCGGTACGCAAGCGCCCCGGCATGTATATCGGCT
>CAZFHQ010000033.1:0-10298 GCA_964519325.1 uncultured Clostridium sp. | reverse complement strand
CATCCGGAGATCATTCTTGCGGATGAGCCGACCGGCAACTTGGACGACGCCAACGAAGAAATTGTGGTGGAATTGTTCCGTCAGCTCCATGCCGAGGGGACGACCCTGGTCGTGATCACCCACGACCCGGAGGTCGGCGAGGTCGCCCAGCGGCGGATCCTGCTGCGCAACGGCAGGATCGCCAAAGAAACGGTGAATGAAAACTTCACTGGCCGGATTAGATTCCAGGATTAACGGGAAAGGATTGTGTTTGTTATGAGAAAAATAGGACTTAGCATCTGTCTGGCGGCCTTGGCAGTCGCCGCGTCTGCCGCCGCGCTCACTGGCTGCGGCAATGACAGCGGCAGCGCGTCTTACGCGGACGGCACCTACACAGGCCAGAGCGACGTTTATATCAACGAGGACACCGAAACCGATGAGGGCAACGGCTACGGCGTTGTGACCCTGACCATTGAAAATAACCAGATCGTCGACTGCGAGTTTTTGACCTATGAGCCGGACGGTACCCTGAAGGACGAGGACTACGGCAAAGAGCGTGGTGAGATTGCAAACAGGGATTTTTATAACAAAGCGCAAAAGGCAAACGCCGCTTGCGCCGAATATGCAAACCAGCTGATCGCCAGCGGCAGCTTGCGCGATGTAGATGCGATCTCCGGCGCAACGATCAATTATGACGCCTTTACCCAGGCGGTTCAGAACGCGCTGGCACAGGCGCAAAGCACCGCGCAATGAAAGCGCTCAGGCTATTGCTGCATGTTGGCGTTATCCTACTGGCGCTGTTTTGTATCCTGGGCATTCCCTTTCTTTGCTCCGGCACGTTTTCCGGTTGGCTTTCCGGCGATTTGGACGCCTTGACCGCGGCCACGGTGACACTGGATCAGCCCTCCGGCAATTACGTGGTTTTGCTGAACCGTGACGTCCACCCAGATGAAGCTAAGCTGGAGGACTGGGTCACCTTTTTTGAAGGCGGCGAGGACTTCACCTACATCTTTGAGGACATCACCTGCGCGGTGCCTGCCGGCGACAGCGGCGCGCTGGAGATGGCGCAGAGCTATCAGTCCCAGCTTCCGGAGCATCAGATGGTGGTGAAACGGATGGACAGCACGCTGCTGCTGTCCCGCGCGGAATATGGCCGGTTCGATATCATCATCCTGTCGCAGGAATTTGCGCAGGCGAATACTGTGGAGGAAGATGCCATGGGCGACAATATTTTGCTGCTGCGGGTAAAAGGAGGCGCAACATGAGAAGGTGCAATGCGGCCGTCAGTGTTGTCATCCTGATCCTGCTTGCCATACACGGCGTTGCGGGCGGCTTTCAGCTGATGGGCGTTTTTCCAGGCGGCAATCCCTGGCTCAAAGCGCTGTCCTGGACGATGATCGGGTTTCTTTGTCTGCATGTGCTCATCGGCGTGTATCTGACGATCGAGAGCCTGATCCGCTGGAAACGATCCGGCAAAGGGTATTTCCGTGAAAATCTGGTCTTTTGGATCCGCAGGATCAGCGGCTTTGCCATGATCCTCTTTGTCGTGCTGCACACGCTGCTGTTTCTTGGGAAAAGCGGCGAAGCGTACCGGCTGAACCTGTTTGCCGGGCCGCAGCTTGTCATGAGCATCCTGCTGCTTGTCTGTCTGGCGGTGCATCTCGTCACCAACATCAAGCCGCTGATGCTTTCGTTGGGGGCAAGGGGAGCTGGCCGGTTTGTCAAGGACGTTCTGCTGCTCATCTCTGTGGTGCTGCTGTTTGCCGCGGCAGCGTTTATCGTCTATTATTTCAGATGGAATTTGATGTGAGGTTGGGATGCAGATGCAAAAGGTAACAATCATCGGGGCGGGGCTGGCGGGCCTGTCGGCGGCGCTGCACCTGGCCTTGGAGGGCGTTCCGTGCAGCCTCGTTTCGCTGCAGCCATCAGAGCGGGCTCAGTCTGTCATGGCGGAGGGCGGCATCAACGCAGCGCTGAATACCATGGGCGAGGAGGACAGCCCCGCGCTGCACCTGGAAGACACCCTCCGTGCCGGCTGTGAGATCGCGGATCCCGCAGCGGTGCGGGAGCTGACCGACCACGCGCCGGAGCTGATCCTGTTTCTCAGCTCTCTCGGCGTTCCGTTCCATATGGAGCATGGAAAGCTGGCGCTGCGGAATTTTGGCGGGCAAAAGAAAAAGCGCACTGCCTATGCGAGGAGCAGCACGGGCAAAGCGGTCATGTCCGCGCTGATCGACGCCTGCCGGCTTCAGGAAGCGGAGGGCAGGATCACCCGGTATCCCCATCATGAATTTCTTTCTCTGCGCTTGGCGCACACGCCAGCCGGTGCGCTGTGCGCCGGCGCGGAAGTGCGGGATACGTTTACTGGCGAACGGTTGACGTTTTCCGGTCCGGTGATTCTGGCGACCGGCGGGTTGAACGGGATGTTCCCCGGTATGACGACCGGAACGACAGCGAACAGCGGCGACGCGGCGGCCCGGCTGTTTTTGCAGGGCGTGCGGTTTGGCAATCTGGAGATGATCCAGTATCATCCCACAACCATTGGGATACCGGAAAAGCGCTGCCTTATCAGTGAGGCGGCCCGGGGCGAGGGAGGCCGGCTGTTTGTTTACCGCGGCCAGGAGCCATGGTACTTTATGGAGGAGAAATATCCGGAATATGGCAATCTGATGCCCAGGGATGTCGTTTCACGCGAGATGTACTTTGTGACGCATGACCCCCAGTGCGGCGGTCAGGTCTATCTTGACCTGCGTGACTTGCCAAAAAAAACCTGGAGCAGCAAACTGCCGGATCTGCGGGAGGAGATCGAGTATTATCTCGGGATCGACCCAAAGGACACACCAATCCCCGTAGAGCCGGGAATCCACTATTTTATGGGCGGCATCCATGTGGACCTGCACCATCGGACAAACTTGCCCGGCCTCTACGCGGCCGGGGAGTGCTGCTGCCAATATCACGGCGCAAACCGCTTGGGCGGCAATTCCATGCTGGGCGCTATTTATGGCGGCAAAGCGGCGGCGCAGCATTTGGCAGCTCATCCGGCGCAAGTTCCGGCAGCTGCGGCAGATTGTCCTGTCTGTGAACAAGCGGCTTCGCCCGCATTTGTCCAAACAGTCTGCGAAATTTTGCGCCGCGCTCTTGGAATCGTGCGCAACGGCCAGACGCTGCAGCAGGCGGTGGAACAGCTTCGCGCCCTTCCAGCCGCAAATGACAGGGAGCATGCCCGTGCCGCGCTGGCAGAGGCAATGCTGATTTCCGCCAGTATGCGCAGGGAAAGCCGGGGCGCCCATTACAGGGAGGATTATCCAAAGCGGGACGATGCTTATCGCGGGATGATGCTCGCGACGTGGGAAGGAGCGGTTCATGTTGCGTATCAAAAAGAAAACTGACGGGCCGATCACCTTGCGGCTGGACGTCCTGCGACGGGAAAGCCCGACGGCCCAACCATATTGGCAGAGGATCCCCTTTGCTACCGAAAACCCTAACGCCACAGTAGCCAGCGCGCTGACGGAGATCAACCGCTCCGGGCGGTACACGGATACTGAAGGGAACCGCGTCTTGCCCATTCAGTGGGACTGCGGCTGCCTGCAGCGCAAATGCGGCGCCTGCGCCATGGTGATCGCAGGGCGGCCACGCCTTGCCTGCGACACGTTTTTGCGGGAGTTTCCCGGCAAGCGGTCCATCACGGTGGAGCCGCTGACGAAGTTCCCCTGTGTTGCCGATCTCATCGTAGACCGGAGCGTCCTGTTTGAAAACCTGAAAGCGATGGAAGCATGGCCCAAGGCAGCGATCCAAATGACGGAGAAAAAGCTGGGTACGGCGTATGAAGCATCCCGCTGCCTGCAGTGCGGCTGCTGCCTGGAGGTCTGCCCAAATTTCCAGGCGGGGGAGAAGTTCTGCGGCGCGGCGGGCTTTGTGCCGACCATTCGGCTGCTGTCATCGCTGCCGGAGGAGGATCAAAGGCGGGTGCGCGCGGCTTATTATAAGCACGCCTACAGCGGCTGCGGCAAGTCCCTCTCCTGCCAGAAGATCTGTCCGGCAGGCATTGCGGTGGACCGCTTGCTGGTCAACGCCAATACAGCTGTGTTCTGGAAGTACCATGGCAAATAAGCGGATCCTCACGCCGATATTCCTGGCGGCGATGCTGCTGGCGTTGGCCGGCTTTTGCGCGGCTTTTGCCTGGGCGCAAGGGCGTCCGTCGTCCTCCCAGGGCTTACCGGTCAAGGACTACCCCCAGTTGGTACAGACGGTGCAGCGCAGCCTGAAAAAGCACGACTGGCGTATCGTGATCACCTTTCAGTCGGAGAACCGCCACATGGAGGATATCAGTTTGTTTGTCCAAAACCTGATGGACGACGCGTTTGCCATTGCGGACACACCGGACGCGGGCGATTATCTAAAATATCAGTCTGGCGGCTATACGCTGGCTTATCAGTGTGAAGCGGCGGGCAGTCAATATCATTACACAGTGGATTTGATGCCGGTCTACTTTACCAAGCCGGCGCAGGAGGAGCAGGTGGACGCGGCGGTGGCGGAGATCCTGGAATTGCTGGGACTGCGGGAGGATGCTTCTGACTATGACAAGGTCAAGGCGATCTATGATTACCTCTACGCGACGGTGGACTATGACGAGATTCACAAAAGCAACGAGAATTATCATCTGGACTGCACGGCCTATAACGCGCTGGTCTATCATTCGGCCGGCTGCCAGGGCTACAGCGTAGCGGCTTACCGCCTGCTGCGGGAGGTCGGCGTTGACTGCCGGATCGTCACAGGCGAGGCGGTGGCCGCAGACGGCACGGCGGAGTTCCATGCCTGGAATCTGGTGCGGATTGACGGCAAATATTATAATCTGGACATAACCTGGAATAAGCAGATGAAAACAGACCGTTACTTTTTGCGCTGCGACCGCAGCTTTGCGGATCATGTGCGGGACGCGGAATTTGACACAGCGGCGTTCCGTGCCGCTTACCCAATGGCGCTGCTGGACTATGGGGCGCGCTTTACGCTGCTGCCCAAGGATCAGAATCTTTCGGCGGGCGCCATAACGTTCGTGGAGTAAGCCGCAACCAACTGAAGGAATGCGATCGTGCCGTTTGGTGCGATCGCTTTTTTTTGAGCAAAACAAAAAAAGAAGGGAAGCCTGATGGCAGGCGGGGCAATTCCCGTCGCCGCATTCGGCGTTCACCTTCTTTTTTTTGATCGCTGCGGCCTGTGCCGGGCGGGGTCCTATTCGTAACCAAAGAGGCGGTGGGCGTAGTAAACAGAGCCCATAGCGTCCTTAGAGTAGAAATCCGCGTGGATCATGTCGGCGTATTCCTGGGTCAAAACGGCGCCGCCTACCATCACCTTGCAGTCTGGCACGGCACTGCGGAGCAGCTTGATGGTCTCCTCCATGTTGACAACGGTAGTAGTCATCAAAGCGCTCAGGCCCACCAGTTTGACATTTTGCTCCACGGCGGTATCCACAATCAGCTGCGGATCCACGTCTTTTCCAAGGTCGATCACATCGTAGCTGTAATTTTCCAGCAGTACCTTGACAATGTTTTTGCCGATGTCATGGATGTCTCCCTTGACCGTAGCCAGAATGATCTTTTCCCGCTTTGTTTCCGACGCGCCCAGGCTGGTCAGGTGGCTCTTGATCGCTTCAAAGGCAGCCTTTGCCGCTTCCGCGCTCATCAAAAGCTGGGGCAGGAACAGTGCGCCCTTCTCGAATTTCTTGCCCACATCGTCCAGCGCGGGGATCAGCTCGCTGTTGATGATGTCCAGCGGCGCCTGGGTCTTGACCAGTTCCGCAGCGCTGGCATGGGCGCTTTCCTTTAAGCCCTTGATGATGGCCTGAGCCAGGCTCATGCTGCCGGAGGACGCGGCCGGTGCGGCCGGCGCTGTCTGTTGGCCGGCGTAGACAGAAACGTACTCCAGGCACTGTTCGTCGATGCCGGTGAGGGCGCAGTAGGAATAGTACGCGGCCATCATCGCTTTGGAGTTAGGGTTGATAATGGCGCCGCTCAGGCCGTTTTGCATTGCCATGGTGAAGAACGCCGTGTTGACATTTTCCCGCTGGGGCAGGCCAAAGGAGATGTTGGAAACGCCCAGGCTGGTGTAGAGGCCAAGCTCACTGCGTACCAGCTCCAGCGCCTTCAGCGTAACGGCGGCGGCCTCCTGCTCCGCACTGACCGTCATGGCCAGCACGTCCACCACAATATCCTTTTTTGGAATGCCGTAGGCGGCGGCGGTTTCCATAATGTTGCGGGCGATCTCCAGCCGGCCCTCGGCGGTTGTGGGAATACCGTTTTCGTCGATGGTCAGGGCAATGACAACGCCGCCATATTTTTTCACCAGCGGGAAAATGCTCTCCATGCTTTCCCGCTTGCCGTTGACGGAGTTGATCAGCGGCTTGCCGTTGTAGATCCGCAGGGCGCGGTCCATGGCTTCCACATTGGTGGTATCTATTTGCAAGGGCAGGTCAATGACGCTTTGAAGCTCCGCGACGGCGTCCTCCATCATTTTGACCTCGTCGATCTCCGGCAGGCCAACGTTCACGTCCAGAATATGGGCGCCGGCCTGCTGCTGATTGATGCCCTCTCGCAGGATGTAATCCATGTCATGGGTGCGCAGGGCTTCTTTAAAGCGGGACTTGCCTGTTGGGTTGATCCGCTCTCCAATGATGACCGGCCGTTTGCCAAAGGCGACCGCCTTGGCGTAGGAGGAAACGACAGTCCGGTTTTTGTCAGTCAGCGGCGGTGGCGGGATGTCGCGGCAGGCTTCGATCATCTTTTGCAGATGGGCGGGGGAGGTGCCGCAGCAGCCGCCGACGATCCAGCAGTCTCTGGCAATGTCCACCATGGCAGCGGCAAAATCTTCCGGCCCCACATCATAGACAGTTTTGCCGTTTACCATTTTCGGCAGGCCGGCATTGGGATTGATGACCAGCGGGATGGAGGCACATTCCCGCAGGGTGGGGAGCAGTTCTTTCATCTGAGCCGGGCCAAGGCCGCAGTTAAAGCCGATCCCGTCCACGCCCAGGCCCTCCAGCAAAGCGACCGCCGCCGGAATGTCGCCGCCGGTGAGCAGCTTGCCCTGTTCGTCAAAGATCATGGTGACAAAGACCGGCAGGCTGGTGTTCTCCTTGGCGGCCAGTACGGCTGCCTTTGCCTCGTAGGTATCGCTCATGGTTTCGATGAGAATGACGTCTGCGCCGGCGTCCCTGCCGCAGACGGCCACCTCGGAAAACAGCTCGTAAGCATGGTCAAAGCTCAAATCGCCCAGCGGCTTCATCAGCTTTCCGGTAGGGCCAATGTCCAGCGCTACCAGGCCATGGCCGCATGCGGCCACCGCCTGCTTGGCAAGAGACACGCCAGCGTTGACCACATCCCGCACAGAGCAGTGCTCATCGCTGAATTTCGCGCCATTGGCGCCAAAGGTGTTGGTTTTGATTATGTCGCATCCGGCGTTAAGATAATCCTTGTGGATCTGCAGGATGACGTCGGGATGGAGCAGGTTCCAGGTCTCAGGATATTCTCCGGCGCCCAGGCCGTTTTGCTGTAGGATGGAACCCATTGCGCCGTCAAAAAAGATCATCCGTTTTCCAAGCTGTTCCAAAATTGTTTGCGCCATAGCGTTACGCCTCCCTTCTGAATGGACAATTTTTCGCGGTGCAGGTCATACATCTGGCAACGTGGCAGCTTGTGGATTCGGTGGTGAAGCCGATGACTGCCGTCACCGATTTTGTCGGCACCAGCATATTGCTCTCTGTGCGGGTCAGGCCAATGCGCCGCTGGGCATTCAGCATGGTCAGCACCTCCTTTTGATAGGTAAGGGGAAAATCGCCGTACCCAGGGCTGTAGCGGGGCCGCAGATACAGCCCTTTTTCACGGGCCTGCGCCTCAATTTCGTCCTGACATTGGTCGCAGTAGGCCTCTACCGCGGCGGCGGCGCAGGCTTGCAAAATCACGGCCCGGCTCATGTCCATTACATTGTAACGTTGGATCAGCAGATCCACCGGCGCGCCCAGGGTGGCGGCAAAGAGCACGCCTTCCCGGCAGCTGTCCAGGTGCTGATACAGGCTTTTGCTTTCGATGAGAACACCTTCCAGGTCAAGCGTGTTTTCTCCCGCCGTGCGAATGGCGATCGGGCGGGTCACCGATTTCGGCGTCATCACACATTTCAGCTCCGCTATGGCGCTTTCCACGCTTGCCAGCACAGTGTCGTCCGGCTGCGCGCCCCGGTAGCCCAGGTAGCGCAGGATTTCTTTTCGGTCTAAATCCAGATCAGTCATAAAATGCAGGTTCCTTTATTCGTTAGAGTTATGCTTCATGCTTGATGATGCAGGAGAGGTTATCCATGATCGCCGCGGCGATCTCCGGCTTGTTCATGGTGTAAATGTGAATGTGGTTGATGCCGTTGCAGATCAGGTCGATGATCTGCTCTGTAGTGTAAGCGATCCCCGCCTGCATCATCGCTTGGGGATCATCGGCAAATTTTTCCACCATGTTTTTAAAGCGCGGCGGGATGTAGGTGCCAGAAAGGGAAATAGAACGCTTGACCTGCGCCGCGTTGGTAATGGGCATGATGCCGGCAATCACCGGGATGTGGATGCCCTTGGAGAGGGTGCGGTACAAAAAGTGGTACAGGATGTCGTTGTTAAAGAACATTTGCGTTGTCATAAAGTCGCAGCCGGCGTCTACCTTTTGCTTGAGATGGTCAATGTCCAGTTCCTTCTGCTCACATTCCACATGGCCTTCCGGGTAGCAGGCGGCGCCAATGCAGAAATCGCCGGAACGCTTGATTTTCTCAATCAGCTGATAAGCGTATTTGTAGGGACGGGGCGCGTCTGGGTCCACTCCTTCCGGAATATCGCCTCGGAGCGCCAGGATGTTCGTAATGTGATGCTCCTGGAATGATGCCAGCGTCTCGTCAACCTTTTGCTCATCGGCGCAAATGCAGGTCATGTGGGCCAGCGCCGGGATGTGATGGCGATCCTGGATATCGGCTGCGATCTCAATGGTCCGGTTGGAATTGCTGCCGTTAGCGCCATAGGTGACGCTGATAAACGACGGATGGCTGAGCGCCAGCTCGTCCACCACATGGGTGATCCGGTCCAGCGGCGCGCCTGGCTTTGGCGGAAAAATTTCACAGGAAACACACGGCTTGCCGGTGTTCAGTAGATTGGAGATTTTCATAACCTTGACTGCTCCTTTTATGATGAGATTCTTCGTTGATAGAATGAATTTGCCTTCTGTAATCTCCGGCGCTGTTCCCTGCGCAGGGTGAACCGGAGTACTTGAAATAAATATGTAATCTTTTTTATTATACCTGATTTGCCAAATCCATGTCAATCTGTCCGGCGCCATTTTTCGTGACGTAGTTACATTTTGTGGAAAAGGGGATTGCAGCCAACGGCGGGCCGTGCTATAATAAACTCAGCTTACAAGTATCTGACCGGGAGGAGTTTTTCCGACAGAGGGAAGGGAACCTAAGCGTGAGAAAAAGCAAATCGTACTGACTTGTAAGGCGTTTTGGCCGAACGATAAGGCGATAGCAGTGCTGTTGAGGCGGGTGGCCGCTTTGTGGGCCGCGCCCGTTTTTTGCAATGAACTCTATCGCTCTGTGTTGTTCGACAACGCAGGGCGTTTGCTTTTTTGGAACAGGATTACAACAGAGAGAAAGGAGAATGGGTTTTGTGTAATGCAACAGACAGCCGGGTCGCACTCATTGGCATTATGCTCCAGGACAACGGCGTCGCGGAGCAGGTCAATGCCATCCTCAGCGGCTATGGTCAGTATATTGTGGGGCGCATGGGATTACCCTACAGGGAAAAAGGCGTCCATGTGATCAGCGTGGTCGTAGACGCCCCTAACGACACCATCAGCGCCCTGTGCGGCAAGCTGGGCATGGTGCCGGAGATCAATGTTAAGGCCATTTACAGCAAGCTTTAATCATAGGCTGCCGCGCGCCGGCCTTCATGAGATTACTTTGAAAACAGAAAGGTGAAACTGTCATGTATAATCCAAAATCAAAAATTGCAACAGAGTTTATTGACGACAATGAAATTCAGGAAACACTGCGCTACGCGGAAGAAAATAAAGAGAACCGGGCATTGATCGAGTCCCTGCTGGACCGGGCTGTGGACTGCAAGGGCCTGACCCACCGGGAAGCCGCGGTGCTGCTGGAATGTACGCTGGATGATTTGAACCAGCGGATCGAGACGCTGGCAAAGGAGATCAAGCAGAAATTTTATGGCAACCGCATCGTGATGTTCGCACCCTTGTATCTTTCCAATTACTGTGTCAACGGATGCACCTATTGCCCGTACCATC
>CAZFHQ010000032.1:0-10411 GCA_964519325.1 uncultured Clostridium sp. | reverse complement strand
CACAGCCGGAGCCATGCCTTTTCTGGGGTTGGAAACGATTTTGTGTGAGACAAAGAAGGATTGATTCGGAGTATGGTTCTTCTATGGCGTTTGGTTTTGTCAGGCGTTGGCGGCTTGAGCCGGCTCTTTCATCGCAAAGGCCAGCTGCTCTGCCTTGGAAATATCCTCCAGCACTTCGTTAAAGCTGGTGAGGATGTTCGTCTGCCGCTGGGTTATGGTAGTGGTACCGGCCGCCGCCGTTTCATCCACAAACCGCCGCAGGTCGCCCATGTGATAGTTGCCCTCCCGCAGGCGGTGATTGACCATAGTCAGGCGGTTGATCCATTCCTCGTTGGCCAGCAGATACGCGGTGATCTGCTCATTTTTGGCATAGCGGTTGGTGTTTTTCAGCTTTTGATCGGCGCGCCGCTTCTCCATGAGAATGGCGTGGATGGACTCAAAGCTGCAGCTGTCGCTGGCCAGTTCGGCCCGCAGCTTGTCGTTGACTGCCAGGGACTGGCGCATTTGCCGCTCCAGCGTGTGGGAGATCCGGTTGGGGAAGACGAGCATATCCACCACCTGCACCAGGATGCAGGCAATGGCAATGTAGCCAAAGCGGTAGAAGGCGTAGCTGTAGAGCTGATCTGGCTGCATGACCACATTCAGGACGACGGACATCATGGTACCCATCATGGTCATAAAGTCGAACTGGAAGAACATATCCGCCACAAGGGTGATGGCCACCATGAGGGCCAGGTGTACCCACAGGTTCTGGGTGATGGAGAACGAGATCAGGATGATGGCAACGGCGTAAAACGTGTTGATGATACGCTTTTTCACGTTGGCGGTGCCAAGCTCAATGTAGGGCTGGGCGGTAATGCCGACATACAGCGGGAACATGTAAGCCATGGGCAGGTTGAAGATAGAGGTGACGCACACGCCCAGGGCAGCCAGAAGCGAGACTTTCAGGGCGAAAATCAGGTTATACACGTTGATCTTGCTGCGGAACCAGTCGCCGGCGGACCCTTTGCTTTCCGCCTGGTCCGCATGATAAACCTCTCCCTGTAAGAAGTCCTCGATCTCTGACTGCACAGCGGACACCACGTTTTCCTGATCGACGCTGGGGTTCAGGTGGCCGAGCAGGGCGTCGAACTGCTGGGAGATCTCCGCCTCGGTGATGGCGTCGTTTTCAAACTTGTCGATGGACTGGAGCATTTCCTCCAGGAGCTGATACATCTCCGGCGTCATTTTCGCCTCGCCGTTCACATAGTTGTCGGTAATGGTTTTGTTGATGCGCCTGAGGATCGTCAGCGCCCGCATCATGTCGTGGCCGGCCTGCCAGTGGGAGAGGACGGACATCTTGGTACCCATTGCGCCCGCGATGCCGCCCAGGGTTTTGTCAATGACAACGCTCTGCTGCAGCAGCTCCTCCTTTGGCGCCTGCTCCATAATGTCGGTGCATTGCTTTTTCATGGCGTCAATGGCGCCGTCCAGGGACTGGCGGATCTTTTTGCGGAACTTGTTTTTGTGCAGCAGCAGATTCACGCCCATGGCCAGCAGCGCCGAGCAGGCGTAGATTGCCAGGCGGATGACCAGGTTCCAGCCGTACACAGGATAATACATCAGCAGAGAGAAGCTGAGCAGCAGCGGCATATAGGTGCTGCTGCGTTCCTCAGAGGTGAAAAGGTAAATGGCCACAAAGAAGGTGACCAGCGTGGCAGCGGTAACCATTACCGTGTAGCCGGCAGTACCCGCCGGGAAGAAACAATAACCCAAAAAGGTCATCATCACCATGCCCAGATTGGCGCCCACCAGGGTCAGGGTGTTCTTCACCGGCTCCAGGGTGTAGTCGTTCGAGAGGGTCATCATGATGCCCATCAGCGCCATGCCGACGGCCATGCCGTTTTCCTGTCCAAAGGGGATCATGGCGACGATCATAATGACCATGAAGATCGCCATGAAAATCACGGCTTTGAAAAAATCTTTTCGGATGCCAAATTTAAAATTGATCAGTTTCTTTTTTGGCTTAGGATTCGTTTGTTCACTCATGGCGGCGCCTCCTAGCAAGGAATGTGATCAGCGCGGCGATGGCCGCAACGCCCAGCACCAGGGCTGCCAGGCACTTTTTGTGGGCGCAGAGCCTGCAATGCGGCCGCGGCTCTGGATTTGTTTCTGCTGTTTCCGTTGGGATCGTGTTTTCTTGTTCACTCATGATGCTTCCTCCTTTTTTCCGTAAAGTTCGTCGGCGGCCTCGTGCATCACCTGGGAGCACTTTTCTCCCAGGCGGATGAAGCAGGCCATGTCTTCCTCGCCCATCTTCTCAGTGACAAGCTGGGCGAACTGGTGGATACTCGATTGCGCCTCCTGGAGCAGCGTATCGCCCTCCTCTGTGATGCGCACAAAGGTGTTGCGCCGGTTGCTGGGGTCGGTTTCCCGGCGGATGTAGCCCTTGACCTCCAGGTTCCGCAGCATTTTGGAGATAGCCTGGGGAGAAGAGTCCAGCCGTTCCGCCAGGGCGGAGACCCGCACGTCGCTCTGCTCGTACTTGAGCGCGCGCGCGGCAACAAGGGTGAAGAACTCGGCGGTGGAGAGGGAATCATACATGGTGCTGACGTTGCTCCTGCGCAGCTTGCGCAGGCAGATGAGGAACGCCATCTCCAGCCGGTCCTGCTCACTGGTCATGACTAAGCCTCCTTTTGTGAAGTAGTTAATTGTTAACCTAGTTAACTGTTAACATGATACCATAGATAAAACAGGAAGTCAATGACAAAATTGTGAACAAAGCATCGGCAAAATAATTGTTGACCTCACCTTGTTATTTAGTTGACAATAAAACCCGACTGGTATACAATAGGGAAGAAAGTGATGCAAAAAAGGGGGAAGGACATGGAACAGCGGGCAAAAGAGGCGGCGCTCCTCGGGCTTTTGACGGCGCTGATCGTAGTGACAGGGCTGTTTAAGCTGCCGGGCATGGCGCCGGGCGCCGAATTCCAGCTTTCCGCGCCGGTGGCAGTCGCCATCGCGGCGGCCTTTGGGTTCCGGCGGTATCTCATCGCAGGCGTGCTGGCCAGCGCGGTCAGCTTGGCCTTTGGGCTGCAAAATTTCCTCAATGTCATCGTGGCCATGACGTTCCGCCTTGCCGCCGGCGGGCTGATCCTCCTGCTGGGCAACGCGTTCTGGGTCCTCCTCATCGCCGGTCCGGTTGGCACCTTCTGCGGCCGGCTGGTGCTGGCGGCGGCCACCCACACCAACGTTTGGCTGCTGGCGGCGGCCGCCGGTATCGGGATGCTCTACACAGCGGTGGCCGTCTATCCCATTTATCGTGCCTTGGCTTATTTGGCTAAGGCAAGCGGGTTCCAGAAAATGGTGGCGCCCAAGCGCGGCGCGTTCCAATGGCTGACCCGGAGAAGAAAGGCAGGAGAGGAGCGATCCCGTGACACGATATAGCTTGAAAATGCGGGCCAGCCGGCGGGAGCAGGAAAAGTCGGTCCATATTTCCGGCGCGGAAAAAATTGTGGAGCCGGAACAGGTGGAGCAGGTGGCGGCCCAGCTGATCCGTCGGGCCATGACCCACCCCAAGGGTAGCCCAAACCAGATTAACATTAAGGTGGAGCGGCTGGAGGACGAGCAGATCATCCGCCTGCAGGCGCTGCCGGTGACCACGATAGAAACCGCCACGGCGGAGGATGGCTGGCGGGTTGTGGCCGAGCTGCTGCGGAAGCTGGGCATCCCCAACGGCGAGGCCATTCTGCGCTTTTTGCCCCAGACCTATGGGATGCGGGGCGCGATGCTGCTGGATCGTTCCGATTTGGAGCGGCTGGAGCCAGACCATGACAGGGGCGTGCGCGCCACCTATATGGATTATGCCCGACAGACTGGCACATCCCTGAAAACCAGGGGCAGCAACACCCATTTTAACGAGGCGCTGGTGCTGGCGACGAAGGTGCTCTCCCACCCTTATCTAAAAGCGGAGATCTGCTTTTCTGACGATCCGGATTATGTGACCGGCTATGTGGCGTCGAAAGAGCTGGGCTATGTGCGGATCACCACATTAAAGGAGCTGGGCGACCCCAACGGCGGGCGCATCTTTTTGTATGACGGCCCCAAGGACGGCGTAGCGGACTGTATCCGGTATTTGCAGGAGCAGCCCGTGCTGGTGGAGAGGTGCGGGGAATGAATAAATTCGCGTTTATGGAAACGGAGCTGGAGCGCCTTGCATCGGCGCATTTGTACCGGAAAACAAGGGCGTTCACCTCGCCCCAAAGCCGGTGGGTCACCCTGGAGGGGCGGGCGCTGCTGATGCTTTCCTCCAACAGCTATCTGGACTACTGCCACGATCCATCGGTGATCGCGGCGGCGCAGGCGGCGGCCCAGTCCCACGGCACCGGAACCGGCGGGGCGCGGCTCATCAGCGGCACCTCTGACCTGACAGACAAGCTGGAACAGACGCTGGCGGATTATAAAGGGGCGGAAAGCGCGCTGGTGTTCAATACCGGCTATATGGCGAATGTTGGCGTCATTTCATCCATTTGCAACCGGGAGTGGGTGATTTTCAGCGACGCGCTGAACCATGCCAGCATCATCGACGGCTGCCGCCTTTCCAAGGCGAACATCGTCGTCTACCGCCACAACGATATGGATGACCTGGAAGCGAAGATTCGGGAAACCAGGCCGGAGAACGGGTTGATTGTCAGCGACGGCGTGTTCAGCATGGACGGGGATATTGTCAACCTGCCGCGGCTGACGGAGATCGCAGACCGCTACGGGTATCTCTCCATGATCGACGAGGCCCACGCCACCGGCGTGATTGGCAAAACGGGACGGGGGACGGCAGAGCATTTTGGCATGGCCCGCGGCGCCGACATCACCGTGGGTACGCTGAGCAAAGCGGTGGGCAGCGAGGGCGGCTTTGTCACGGGCAGGCGGGTGCTCATCGAGTACCTGAAAAACAAATCGCGCAGCTTTATTTTTTCCACGGCCATGTCGCCGGTGACGGTGGCGTCCTCCCTGGCGGCGGTGACCCAAATGGCGGCCGATTGCAGCCGCACCGCGCAGTTACAGGAGAACATCCGGTATTTCTGCGGGGAGTTGCAGCGGCACGGCGTCGCAGCCCAGTCAGAAACGGCTATCATCCCCATCATCATCGGGGACGAAGGGAAAACGCTGGCTGTGGCGGACCGGCTGTTCCAGGAGGGCTATTTCGTTTCGGCCATCCGCTACCCCACTGTGGAACAAGGCGGCGCCCGCCTGCGGGTCACCCTGATGGCGACCCATACCAAACAAGAACTAACAGACGCCGCAGGGGCGATCGCGGCAGCGATGCGGGAAATCTGAACAGAACGATCAGCAAAGCGCGGCCCCTGGTTTGGGGCGGCGGAAGACAGAGGAGGTCTTCGGGAATGGGAATGGTACAGGAATTAAATGAACTGGTGCAGTGGGGCGACCTGCTGACGAAGGAACAGGCCATGCGGCTGACTGACGCGCCGCTGGACGAGTTGACCGCCGCGGCCAACGAGATCCGCAGGCAATTCTGCGGCGATGACTTTGACATCTGCACCATCATCAACGGCAAGAGCGGCAAATGCTCGGAGAACTGTAAATACTGCGCCCAGTCCGCCCACTATTGCACGGCGGTGGAAACGTATCCCCTCCTGCCGGTGGAGGACGTGGTGAAGGAGGCGAAATACAACGATGAGAAGGGGATGCTCCGCTTTTCCATCGTCACCTCCGGCAAGGCGCTCACCGACGAGGAGGTGGACCAGGTGTGTGAATTGTATCGGGCGATCCACAAGGAAACAGGCATTCACACCTGCGCCTCCCACGGACTGCTGACCTATGAACAGTTCAAGAAGCTGAAGGACGCCGGCGTCACCCGCATCCACAACAATCTGGAAACCTCCCGCCGCAACTTCCCAAATGTCTGCACCACCCACACCTACGACGACAAGATCAACGCCATCAAGGCGGCCAGGCGGGCCGGACTGAACGTGTGCAGCGGCGGCATTATGGGCCTGGGCGAAACGATGGAGGATCGCATCGACATGGCGCTGGATTTGCGGGAGCTGGGCGTCCGGTCGATCCCGGTCAATATTTTAAACCCGATCCCCGGCACGCCTTACGAGCACCTGTCGCTGCTCACCAACGACGAGGTTTGCCGCATCGTGGCGATTTTCCGCTTTCTGGTGCCGAACGCCTCCATCCGCATGGCGGGGGGCAGGGGGCTGCTGCCGGACAAGGGTAAGCGTGTGTTTCAAAGCGGGGCCAACGCGGCCATCTCCGGCGACATGCTCACCACCTCCGGTATCTCCATCGACACTGACAAGGCGATGCTGGAAGAATTAGGATATAAGGCGGCGTTGTGGAATGTGTAAAGGATTATTTATTACGGCAACCGGCACCGACGTGGGCAAGACCTTTGCCACATCACTGCTGGTGAAAAAGCTGCGGCAGGCTGGCTACAGCGCTGGCTACTATAAAGCGGCGCTCTCCGGCGCGGAGTGGCGGTACGGCGTGCTGGTGCCAGGCGACGCCGACTATGTCAAGCGGGTGGCCAATCTGCCGGACAGCTATGACCAGTTGGTTTCCTATGTGTATGAAGCGGCGGTGTCGCCCCACCTGGCGGCGCAGATGGAAGGCAACCCGGTGGAACTCTCCAAAGTGGAGGCGGATTACGCCAAAGCGGCAGCGCGGTACGACTATGTCACCATGGAGGGGAGCGGCGGCATCGTGTGTCCCATCCGCTGGGATGGCCGGCAAAAAATCATGCTGGCGGACATCATCAAAGCGCTGGACCTGCCGGTTTTAATCGTGGCAGACGGGGCGCTGGGTACCATCAACTCTGTGGCGCTTACGGTGGCGTATACCCGCGCCCAGGGGATCCCCATCCAGGGCATCCTGCTCAACCGCTTCCATCGGGGCGACCGCATGGAGGAGGACAACAAGGTGATGATCGAAGCCCTCACCGGCGTGCCGGTGGTGGCGGTTATTGGGGAAAACGAAACAGAGTTGGACATGGACGCGGGCGCGTTAGCACAATTATATGAATGAGGGGAACGACATGGAATTGACACAACAGCAGCTGGTGGAGCAGGATTTAAAATACATCTGGCACCCCTGCTCCCAAATGAAGGACTATGAAACGCTGCCGCCGATCATCATCGACCACGGCAAGGGCGTATATCTGTATGACAAGGACGGCAAGGAATACCTGGACGTGATCAGCTCCTGGTGGTGCAACCTGCTGGGCCACTGCAACGAAAAAATCACCAGCCGGATGAAGCGCCAGCTGGACACGCTGGAGCACGTCATTTTCGCCAACTTCTCCCACGAACCGGCCATCGAGCTGTGCCAGCGGCTGATGAAAATCATTCCAAAGGGGCTGTGTAAGTTTAACTTTTCTGACAACGGCTCCGCCTCGGTGGAATGTGCGCTGAAGATGGCGTTCCAGTACCAATACCAGACGGGCCACCCGGAAAAGACCCGGTTTATGGCGCTGTCAGACGGCTATCATGGCGAAACCATCGGCGCGCTGTCTGTCGGCACGCTGGATTTGTACGCGGAAATTTACAAGCCAATGCTGATGGACATTGTGCGGGTAGAGGCCCCGGACTGCTACCGCTGCCCCTACGGCAAATGCCGCGACTGCTGCCAGTGCGAATGCTTCGAGAAAGCGGAGCAGGCGCTGAAAGAGCACGGCCATGAGATCGCCGCGTTCATCGTGGAGCCATTGGTGCAAGGCTCGGCAGGCATGCGCATCTACCCGCCGCTGTATCTCAAGAAGCTGCGGGAGGCCTGCGACCGCTACAACGTCCTCCTCATTGCCGACGAGATCGCCACCGGCTTTGGCCGCACCGGTAAGATGTTTGCCTGCGACCACGCCGGCATCACGCCGGACATTATGTGCATCTCTAAAGGGCTGACCGGCGGCTACCTGCCCATGGCCATCACCATCACCACCCAGGAGATTTTCGACGCCTTCTACGACGACTACAGCAAGGGCAAGGCATTCATGCACAGCCACACCTACAGCGGCAACCCCCTGGCCTGCTCTGCGGCGCTGGCGGTGCAGGATATTCTGGAGGAGGACCACATTCTGGAGCACGCCGCCGTGCGGGCCAAATACCTCCATCAAACAGTAATAGACGCCCTGGGGAGCCACCCCAATGTGGGGGAGATCCGGCACATTGGCCTGATCAACGGCATTGAGCTGGTGGCCAACCGCGAGACAAAGGAAGCGTTCCCGTCGAAAGACCGGGTGGGCTACCAGATTTACAAGAAGGCCCTTCAGCGGGGCGTCATTCTCCGGCCGCTGGGCGACGTGATCTATTTCAACCCGCCGCTGATCATCAACGAGGGCGAGATCGACAAAGCCGTCGCCGTGTGCAGCGATGTGATTCGGGAAACCCTGGAGGAGTATCTTTCCCACTAAAAGGCGGCGGGCGCAAAAAGAAAAAAGCCCTCTTTGCGGGCTTTTTTAAAACAGGCGCGGGATTTGAGCAGGTTATTCCTGCTCTTTTTTTGGTTTGTCCGGCTTGCTTTCTCCGGGCTCCGCCGTCTCGCCGTTCATGGCGGCCAGGCTGTGGAATACCTGCTGTTGGTCGTCGGCGTTCAGCGAGCGGAAATACAGCAGCAGCATTTGCTCCTGGCGGTCCAAGTCATAAATATGGCGGGAGTTTTCCCCCAGCTTAGCGGCAGGCGCTTTTTTGAACCCAACGGGATCATGGGCCACCACCATGGTGGAGGAATTGCCGCCCAGCAGCTCGTTCCAATCTACCTTATACAGCTTGGCCAGCTTCAGCAAAGAGGTGAGGCTCGGTTCGGTCTTCCCAATCTCATAATAGGTGTAGGTGGAGCGGTCCACGTTGAGGACCTTCGCGATCTGCTCCTGGGTCAGACCGCATTTTTCCCGCAGGGAGCGCAGCTTTTGGTTTAACGGTAATTGTGTCACGGCAGAGCCCTCCTTCCTTCTAGTATTGATTATAGGGGAATACCGTTAGTTTGGAGGGAAACCGTGATTTATATTCACTTTACTTTCCAGCGCTGGAATACCGCTTGACGATGGGATTCCTGTTTTGTATAATAAAAACCGGAAAGAAAAAACGCCGAAACACAGCAAGTGGGAGGGAAATTGTGAAGTATTTTGTTATTTTAGGCGATGGCATGGCAGACCGTCCCTTTGCGGGGCTGGGCGGCAAAACGCCGCTGGAGGTCGCCAGCCATCCAACGATGGATTATATTGCGTCCAAGGGGATTTGCGGCATGGTGAAAACCGTGCCGGAGGGGATGCCGCCCGGCAGCGATACGGCGAATTTATCCGCAATGGGCTATGACCCAAAGGTGTACTACACCGGCCGCTCCCCGCTGGAGGCCGTGAGCATTGGCATCGACCTGGCGCTGACCGACGTGACCTACCGCTGCAACACCGTGACGCTCTCGGACGATGAAAATTACGAGGACTGCACCATGATCGACTATAGCTGCGATGAGATCACCACGCCGGAGTCCACCCAGATTATCAACGACCTCAACGAGGTGTTCCAAACAGAATCCCTGCGGCTGTATCCTGGCATCAGCTACCGCCACTGCCTGGTCCTCAAGGACGCCAAGGAAGGCGCTGAGACAACGCCGCCCCACGACATTCTGGAGCGGAAGATCACCGACTACCTGCCCAAGGGCCAAAACAGCGAGCTGCTGCTCTCGATGATGAAACGTTCCCGCGCGCTGCTCAAGGATCATCCGGTGAATCAAAGCCGTGTCGCGCGGGGGCTGCGGCCGGTGTCCTCCCTGTGGTTCTGGGGCGAGGGCAGAAAGCCAAACCTGACCGCCTTCGCTGAAAAATTCGGCAAAAAGGGCGCCGTCATCTCCGCCGTGGATCTGATCAAGGGGATCGGCATTTGCGCCGATATGGAAAGCATTGACGTGGAGGGCGCCACCGGCAACATCGACACCAACTTCCCAGGCAAGGCCCAGGCGGCGATCGACGCGCTGCTGGGCGGCCGCGATTTCGTCTATGTCCACATGGAAGCGCCGGACGAATGCGGCCACCGCTGCGAACCGGAGAACAAGGTGAAGGCCATCGAGCTGATCGACGAGCAGGTGCTGAAGCCTATCATGCAGGCCATGGAGCAGGCCGGTGAGGATTACAGCGTTCTGCTGATGCCTGACCACCCGACGCCGCTGGCGCTGCGCACCCACACCGCGGACCCGGTACCCTTTGTGCTGTACCGGAGCAATGCGGAGCGGGAGGGCGGCCCGTCCCGCTACACCGAAGCGGAGGCGGCCTCTACCGGCGTGTATGTTGGCCGCGGCTGCGAGCTGATGCAGCAGCTGATGGAGGAATAAACGGCAGCCCTGTTTGCGGGCGTCATGTTAGAATCGAAAAAAGCCAGTGCGGGGAGCGTGTTCCACGCATTGGCTTTTTTGCCGGCCGCCG
>CAZFHQ010000031.1:0-10567 GCA_964519325.1 uncultured Clostridium sp. | reverse complement strand
AGTAGGTGGATTTGATCGGCTTGTGGCCAAAGCGCAGGTGAGAAATGGTCAGGCCGCCGGACTTCTTAGAGTCGTATGCAAAGTAAGCCTGCGCGTACATATCGGTGTGGTCGCCGATGATCTTAATGGAGTTTTTGTTCGCGCCAACGGTACCGTCCGCGCCCAGACCCCAGAACTTACAGGCTGTGGTGCCTTCCGGAGCGGTATCCGGGTTCTCGGTGATCGGCAGAGACAGATGGGTCACATCGTCGTCAATACCGACGGTGAAGCGCTTCTTCGGCTCAGCGGCTTCCATGTTGCGGTAGACCGCAACAATGTCGCCAGGGTTTGTATCCTTGGAAGCCAGACCATAACGGCCGCCGTATACGGAAGCGTTGTGGAACTTGGAGCCGTTCAGCGCGGCCAGAACATCCAGGTACAGCGGCTCGCCGATCGAGCCTGGTTCCTTGGTCCGGTCAAGCACAGAGATGGACTTGACGGTGTCTGGCAGGACGTCGATCAGGTGCTTTGCGGAGAATGGACGGTACAGGCGAACCTTGACCAGGCCGACCTTTTCGCCCTTGGCCACCAGGTAGTCCACAACTTCCTCTGCCGCGTCGCAGACAGAACCCATGGCGATGATGACCTTGTCGGCGTCCGGCGCGCCGAAATAGTTGAACGGCTTGTAGTTGGTGCCGCATTTCTCGTTGACCTTATTCATGTATTCCACAACAACGTCGGGAACAGCGTCATAATACTTGTTGGCAGCTTCTTTTGCCTGGAAGAAAATGTCGTCGTTCTGCGCGGTACCGCGGAGTACCGGGTGCTCCGGGTTCAGGGCGCGGCGGCGGAACTCTGCCACTGCGTCCCAATCCAGCATTTCGCCCAGATCCTTATAATCCCAAGTCTCAATCTTCTGGATCTCGTGGGAGGTGCGGAACCCGTCGAAGAAGTGGAGGAAAGGCACTCTGCCCTTAATGGCGGCAAGGTGTGCCACAGCGGTCAGATCCATAACCTCCTGCACATTGCTGGAGGCCAGCATGGCGTAACCGGTCTGACGGCAGGAATAGATGTCAGAGTGGTCGCCGAAGATGGAGAGCGCGTGGCCTGCGATGGCACGAGCGGAAACGTGGATGACGCCCGGCAGCAGCTCGCCGGCCATTTTATACATATTTGGGATCATCAGGAGCAGGCCCTGAGAAGCAGTGTAGGTTGTGGTGAGGGCGCCAGCGGCCAATGAGCCGTGTACGGCACCGGCAGCGCCGCCTTCATGTTGCATCTCGGTAACGCGGACCTCCTGCCCAAACAGGTTTTTCATACCGGCGGCAGCATACTTGTCGGTTTCATCAGCCATAACAGAGGATGGCGTGATGGGATAGATCGCGGCAACATCTGTAAACGCGTAAGAAGCATACGCGGCTGCAGTGTTACCGTCCATGGTTTTCATTTTTCTTGCCATAACGGAACTTCCTCCTTCAAGGATTTTTTAAAATTTGAGAAGAATTGTAGTAAGCAGGATTTTATTGATCCAATACTTATCTAAATTTTATCATTCTTAACCGAAAATGTAAAGTGAAATGTGAAATTTCCTTTGAAATATGTGCAGATTGAATAAATCAGGTTCAGGCTTTTCGACGGCAAAAGCAAAACTGCGGAATCCGTGCGCAAAAGAGCGGCGGCGGTGGGAATTTGCGGCGGAGATTTGACAGAACCGCGTCGGGTACGGTAGAATAAAAGAAGCAATACGCGACAGAGAGGAAGTGTCCCTATGCCTGACCCGGACGGGACTGTTTTGATTTTGGCGGCCTGCGCCGCCGCGTTTGTGAGCCTGCTGCTCTACGGGATCTTTTCCGGCGCCCAGGTGGCCATGGAGCGTGCCAGCGAGTACAGGCTGCGGCAGCAGTACGCCGGCAGCCCCCGCAAGCTGAAAAAAGCCCTGCGTCATATGGAGCGGCCCCAGCGGTTTTTCTCCACGGTGGCGCTGATGCGGCTGATCACCACCATGGCGCCCGCTGTGTGCTTGTGCGGCGTGTTTGCGCCGCCGCTGGCAAGCGCCTTTGCCGGCGGCGCGTCGGCCTGGTGGCATAGCCTGCTGGCCTGCGCGGTGATCCTGGCGGCCACACTGTGCGTTTGGCTGTTTGCGGGGAACCTGATCCCCCGCAAGCTGGCGGCCAACACCCCGGAAAAAACGCTGGCGCACACCATGGCCTTTGTCAATGGCGCGGCGGTGCTGCTGCGCCCCGCCACCGCCCTGTTTACCGCGGTTTCCAACGGCATTGTCTCCGCCATGGGCAAAGACCCCCACATGGAGGATACGCCGGTCACCGAGGAGGAGATCCTCCGCATGGTGGACGAGAGCGAGGAGGACGGCGAGATCGCCGGCGTAGAGGCCGACATGATCGAGAATATCTTCGATTTTAACGATAAAAACGTGTCGGAGATCATGACCCACCGCATGGATGTTGTGGCGGTGGAGGATACGGCCTCGGTGCAGGACGTGGTGCATGTCGCGGTAGCCAATGGCTGCTCCCGCATACCGGTTTATCACGAGGATATTGATGAGATCATCGGCGTGGTCTATGTGAAGGACCTGCTCAAGTTTATCGGCAAGCCGCTCAGCCGGAACATCAACGTGATGGCCATGATGCGCAAGCCTTATCTGGTGCCGGAGAGCAAGGCCATCAATGAGCTGTTTACCGAGATGACCGAACGGAAGGTGCAGTTTGCCGTGCTCATCGACGAGTACGGCGGCACAGCAGGCATCGTTACCATGGAGGATATCCTGGAGTCGATCGTGGGCAGCATCCAGGACGAGTACGACAATGAGGAGCAGGAGATCTTCCAGCTCAGCGAGACGATGTTCACCGTGGATGGCGGCACCGCGGCGGATGAGGTGGCGGAACTGCTGGACATGGAGCTGCCGGAGGGCGATTACGATACCATCGCCGGCATGGTGGTGGAGATGCTGGGAAATATCCCCGGCGCCAATGAGTTCCCCTCTGTGATGATAAAAAATGTGGAATTCCAGGTGTTGGAATTCAGTGAGAACCGCATTGGCAAGATCCTGATTGAAAAGCACCCGGCGCAGGAAGAACCGGAAGAAGAAAAATAAAGGCAAAAAAAACAGCAGCGGGAGGAAAGCCCGCTGCTGTTTTTTCTGCGGCGACCCAGTCACAGCAGCTCCTTATAAATCTCGCCCTTTTTGAAGCCGGTGAGCTGGGCGGCTTTTTTGGCGGCCTCAGAGGTCGACATGCCCTGCTCCATCAGGTCTTTCGCCATAGTGACTGCGTCCGCTAAGGTGGAGATTTCCGCCTCTGTTTCCGCCGCGCCGCTGATGACCAGCACGATCTCGCCCCTGGGCGTCTCCTCGCTGTAGCGCTGGGCGGCCTGCGCCAGGGTGGTGCGGATGACCTCCTCATGGATCTTGGTGATCTCCCGCACAATGGCGATCCGCCGGTCGCCCCAGGCGGCCAGCATGTCCCGCAGGGTGGCGGCCAGCTTGTGGGGCGCCTCATAAAAGACCATGGTGCGCCGCTCGGTTTTTACATCGGCCAGATGCTCCCGCCGGCTCTTTTTGTTGACGCTGAGAAAGCCCTCAAAGGTAAAGCGGCCCGTGGGCAGCCCGGAAACCGCCAGCGCCGTGATGACCGCGCTGGGGCCAGGCACCGCCAGAACCGGCACGCCGGCTTCGGCGCATTGCGCGACCAGCAGCTCCCCTGGGTCGGAGATGGCGGGCATTCCGGCGTCGGAAACAAGGGCGCAGCTCTCCCCCGCCAGCAGCCGGTCCAGGATGACCTGCCCCCGCTCCAGCTTGTTGTGCTCGTAATAGCTGACCAGCGGTGTTTTGATGCCGAAATGGTTGAGCAGCTTGACGGTTACCCGGGTATCCTCGGCCGCGATAAAATCAACGCTGGAGAGTGTCTCCGCCGCGCGGGGCGAAAAGTCAGATAAATTGCCGATGGGCGTACCCACCACATATAAGGTTCCTTTCATATGCGCGTCCTCGATAGATTACTTAATGTACTAATTTTTATATTTATACGTTCCGTATATTTCCCGCATCTCCGGTGAGAAGCCGCCGTCCGCGTCCTCAATGAACAGCACCGGCTCTGCCAGCAGGCCCGGCTTGCCGCCTTTTTTGCCCTCAAGCAAACACAGGCTGGGGGCTTTGGCCGGCCGCTGCTGCACCAGCCGGAGCCGCTTGGGCTCCAGTCCGGCGGCGTGCATGACGGTAAGGATCTCGGCCAGGCGCTGCGGGCGCTGGCACAGGCAGAGCCGGCCGCCGTAGCGCAGGCTTCTGGCGGCGCTGCGGCAGATGTCCTCCATGGTGCATTGGCACTCGTGGCGGGCAATGGCTTTGTTGCCGTCCGGGTTGACTATGCCGGAGCCAAGCGCTTTGTAGGGCGGGTTGCAGGCGATCACATCCAGCCCTTCGCAGAACGGGAGCGCGCGGCTGCCGGCCAGCTCCCGCAGGTCTTGGTGCAGCACGGTGATTTTTCCCTCCAGCCCATTGCGGCGGACAGAGCGCTCCGCCATGGAGGCGGCTTCGTCCTGCAGCTCAACCGCATAGGTGCGGCGCGGCTGGCAGCGGGCCTCCCACAACAGAGGGATGGCGCCGCAGCCCGTGCCAAAATCACAGCAGATGTCCTTGTGCTTTGGCGCGGAGAACCACGCGAGCAGGATGGTATCGGTGTTGAAGCAATGCCGAGGGGAAACGATGACCTCCAGCGTAGGGGAAAGGGGCTCCCAGTGTTCATCCGGAAGCAGATCGACAGCCTGCATGACCTCACGCTCCAAATTTCAGAATACCCTATTTTACCACAGAAAAAAGAAAAAAGCGAGGGAACCCCCCGCTTTTCTCAAAAAATCGTATTGCGAATTCAATGGCAGTCAACAGCTTATTCTGGCTGAGGAGCGTCTACTGGGCAAACGCTGGCGCAAGCGCCGCAGTCGATGCAGGTTGCCGCGTCGATCACATAGATATCGCCCTCGGAGATTGCTTCTACCGGACATTCTGGCTGACATGCGCCACAAGCGATGCAGTCTTCATTAATTTTGTATGCCATACTGATTCCTCCCTTTCTATCTGTACCCTTATTGTATCATAAAACCGTTAAATTGCAAGTCCAAAGGCCGCGGCAAGGAATAAAATTTGACACAATTAACAAAAAGTTAATGTTCTGGTAGCTTAGGTTAACTGAAGATAGCGATGGCTTTTAATCCCGTTCCAGCTTTTTCAGCGCGTCCATTTCCCGTTTGTCGGCGGCGTCCTCCCGCACCTCGCGGATGACCTTGAGCTGCTTGGCGGCATAGACCTTGGGCGAAGCGTCTTTGGCCTTATCCAGCCGGACGGACGCGGTGCCGGCGATGATGTTTTGCTCGACCACAACGCCCCTGCCGTCCGGCGTGCTGACAATGGAGCGGACCGCAGGCACCAGGCGGTGCAGCTCGGCGTAAACGTCATGCTCATATTTGAGGCAGCACATCAGGCGGCCGCAAGTGCCGGAGATTTTCACCGGGTTCAGGGAGAGGTTCTGCTCCTTGGCCATTTTAATGGAAACCGGCTGAAAGCCATCCAGGAAGGAGGTGCAGCAGAACGGCCTGCCGCACACGCCCAGGCCCCCCAGGATGCGGGCCTCGTCACGAACGCCGATCTGCCGCAGTTCGATGCGGGTGCGGAATTCGGAAGCCAGGTCTTTGACCAGATCCCGGAAATCCACCCGTCCGTCGGCGGTGAAATAGAACAGCAGCTTGCCCCGGTCAAAGGTGTACTCCGCGTCTACCAGCTTCATTTCCAGCCCGTGCTTGGCGATCTTGTGGGCGCAGATCTCCATGGCCTTTTGCGCTTTGGCGGCGTTTTCCTCCACTGTGCGGGCGTCGTCCTCGTCGGCGGTGCGGAGGATAGGCTTGAGGGAGGCGGTCTTGTCCTCAACGGGGCCAGGGCCTTTGACAACCTCGCCGTATTCCATGCCGCGGACGGTTTCCACAATGACATGGCTGCCCGGCGCTACAGGATAGCCCGCCGGATCAAAATAGTATATTTTTCCAGCGCCCTGAAAGCGGACGCCGATTCCTTCTGTCATATTGTTTCTCCTATCTGTCGTTTCAAAGGTCAGCCGGACGCCAGCTGGCGCAGGTGCGCGCACAGGCAGGTGACCAGCAATGCGAGGTTCAGGTTCCGGTCGTTATCGTCCTCCGCTTGCCGGATTTCCTCCAGCATGGCCAGCAGGCGGCGGTGGGATACTTTTTTGCACAGCGCTTCCACGCAGTCTCCGGCGCCGGAGAGCATGGCTGTGCCGCCGGCGCGGGCAACGCAGCAGTCCCGCAGGATCATCTTCAGGCCGCACAGCACGTTCTGGAATTTTTCCCGATCACGGCTTTTGACCAGCGGCGCCGCGGCCAGGAGCAGGTCCGCCTCGCTGGGGGCCGCAAGGGCCAGGGCGATGCGTTCCGCCAGCTCCGTGCTGCTGGCGGTGAGGGCGGGCTGTTCCTCCAGGGAATAGGTCTGCGCGCGGGAGCGGATGGTCGGCAGCATGGCGGCGGCGCTGCCGCACAGCAAAAGGAACACCGCGTAGGACGGAGGTTCCTCCAGCAGCTTGAGCAGGGCGTTCTGCGCCTCGCGGGTCATGGTGTCCGCCCTGGGGATCAGATACACTTTTTTGGCGGCCTCGTTGGGTTGGACGACGGCGTCCTCCCGCAGCCAGCGTATCAGGTCCACCGAAATGGATTTCCGCTTTTTGTCGCTTTCCTCCACCGTGATGCAATCTGGATGGCTGCCGGCCTTCGCTTTTTTGCAGTGGCTGCACTTGGCGCAGGGTTTCTTCTTTTCATCGCCGCAAAGGGCGATGAGGGCGATCTGCTTTGCCAGCGCCAGCAGCTCCCGGCTGTTGCCGCCTTCCAGCAGGATCGCGTGGGGAAACCGGTTTTCCAGCGCCATAGCCGCAAACCGCTGCCTGATTTCCAGGGCTTTGCTTTCCACCGGAACCCCTCCTTTTCGATACGATAACAGACGATAAAAGCTGCCCGCGGCGCTGCCGTTTGCGCAGCACTTCTCACTTGGGATGCTGAATAATTTTATTTTACCACTTTCGCCGAGAAAAATCTATAGCGGCGTAAAAATGCGGTAATTTCCTCTGTGATGACCTCGCCGGGCATGACTACCGGAACCCCTGGCGGGCAGGGGCAGGCGGCTTCGGCGGCGATTCTGCCAACGGCCTGCTCCAGCGGGACCGTTTCCCATGGCGCGAACATGGCCTGCCGGGGAGAGAGAGCCGCCTTTGGCAGGGCAGGCAGCGGCGGGCGGGCGTCTGCCGGCTGCCGTTCCATCTTGGCGCCCTGGCGCATGGCGTTTTCCAGGCGGGCAAACTCCGCTTGAGTGTTGAACGGCGTTGGGATCAGCACGACGTTTTCGTCGTCCCAGTATTCCGGCTCCACGCCCCATTGCCGGAAGGTTTCCGCCAGTATGGTTCCGCTGATGGCAAGCCGGCCGGCGCCAAGGGAAAGACGGGTGGGGTCGGTGCCGCCCAGCGGGAGGGTGTAGCCCAAGGAAAGCGCCGTTTCCCTCAGCGCCGCCACCCGGTTCTCCAGCGCGGCGTAGGCGGCGGCCCCATGGTGCTCCAGCCAGGCCGCGCACCGGTCCAGCGAGGCCATTACAGGGTAGGACGGGCTGGTGGAACCGAACAGCGCCATGGCGCCTTTGGCATCCGCAGCGTACCGGTCGTCCGCCAGGTGCAGCCACGCCCCGCCGGTCAACGCAGGCAGGGTCTTGTGGGGGGAGTCGGCGGTCATCGCCGCCCCCAATGTGAGCGGGTGAGGCTGCGAGGTGTACCACAAATGGGCGCCGTGGGCGTTGTCCACGATCAGCGGCACCTCCGCCTTGCGGCACAGGGCGGCGATCTCTCCAATGGGGGACAGCACGCCGAAATAATCCGGCGAAGTGAGATAGACCGCCGCCGCGTCCGGGTGGGCGGCCAAGGCGTCTTTCACGTCCTCCGGCCGCACCCGCCCCGGCAGACCGGGGCCAGCGTCCTGTTTTGGCAGCAGCCACACCGGTTCCAGGTCCAGCAGCGCCATGGCGTTGACGGCGCTGCGGTGCAGCACCCGTGCGGCGATGATCGTGCGCTTTCCTCCCATAGAAACAAGCCGCAGCATGGCCTGGATGCACAGCGTGCAGCCCCCCGCGGAGAACAGGGTGCGGGCGGTCCCCAGCACGGCGGCGGCGTGCGTCTCTGCCTGTAAGATGGGGCCGCTGGCCTCGAACAGGCTGTCGGTGTCCGGCAGCTCGGTAAAGTCCAGCCGCAGCAGGTCCGCCGGCAAAGCGTCCGGGTGGGCTTTGTGGCCCGGCGTGTGGAACGACGCCCGTCCCAGGCTGCGGTGGCGCTGCAATGCGTCGAAAAGCGGTGTGTTCCATTCCATACGGCGCGCCTCCTTTTTGTCTGCCATCATTGTAGCATGAAGGGGAACAGTAGCGCAACCGTGTTTTTCTCTTGCGGAATAAGGTGAAATATGGTATACTGAGCCAATCAATTGGGAAAGGAGATTGGATATGGCACAGGGAAACGGGAATTACGATCAAAGCGGCAACCGCCAAGCGTATGGGGCGCGAGGGCCACGCGGCCCCTATCCGCCGGTGAGCTGGCCGCCTGTCTCTTACAAATCCCGCACGGTGGCGCTGCTGCTGTGCATTTTTCTCGGCGGGCTGGGGATCCACCGGTTTTATGTGAACAAGATCGGCACCGGCGTTTTGTGGCTGTTCACCGGCGGCTGCTTCGGCATTGGCGCGCTGGTCGATTTCATCCTCATCCTTTGCGGCTCGTTCACCGACAAGTTCGGCGCGGTCGTCCTGCGGTGGGATATCTGAGGAGGGTCAGGAGATGAAGGAATACAAGCTGGTGCATTTGAACAAGGGGAGCAGGCTGTCCCGTGAGAAGGACTTGGCGCAGGCCGAGGCGGGGATCAATCAATGGGCCGCGCAGGGGTGGACGCTGCAGCAGATCGTCTCGCCCAATGACCTGGGCGGCGCCATCATTGGCGTGTTCTGTCGGGAACCTGGACAGCAGTGAAACAGCCCCTGGGCAGCAAAATAGAATGGCGGCCTCCAGCGGCCGCAGGCGATTCGGCGTCCTTCTAAGACAAAAGGGACGCCGCTTTTTTCTTTTCGCGAAACTTTTTGAAAAAACGGGAAAAACAAAAATTCCCCCTTTCGAAAGGCGCTGAAATATGATAAAATTTACTTGATAACGCATTTTGAAAAACGCATTGTTTTTGATCAAATTTCGACAGATCCCCGCAAGGCTGCCGCTTGTGGGGAGGAGGAGGGAACATGGCTGCTGTAATCAGAGTATTTGTAGAAAAAAAGCCGGGCTTCGATGTGGAGGCGCAGCACTTAAAAGCGGATATTGCCAAGAACCTGGGCATCCACAGCATTGAGGAGCTGCGGCTGCTCCACCGTTATGACGTGGAGGGCTTGTCTGAAGCGGAGTTTGCTTCTGCCTGCAAGACGGTTTTTTCCGAGCCGAATGTGGACAACGTCTGGCCGGAGGACTACACGTTCCCGGCGGAATACACCGTGTTTGCCACCGAGTATCTCCCTGGCCAGTATGACCAGCGGGCCGATTCCGCCGCCCAATGCGTCCAGCTGCTCACCCACGGGGAGCGGCCCCAGGTGGCCAGCGCGAAGGTGTTCGCCATTAAGGGAACGCTTTCTGACAGGGAGCTGAAGGAGATCCAGGCGTTCCTGATCAATCCGGTGGAATCCCGTCTGGCTTCTATGGAAAAGCCCCAAAGCCTTGCCATGGAAATCGAGGTGCCGGAGGATGTGGAGCGGGTCAACGGCTTTATCCGGTGGGATGACGAAACCATGGGCAAATATTACCGCGGCATGGGCTTTGCCATGACGATGGACGACCTGTTCTTCTGCCGGGATTATTTCCGCGATACCGAGCGCCGCGACCCGTCCGTCACAGAGCTGCGGGTCATCGACACCTACTGGTCCGACCACTGCCGCCACACTACCTTTTTCACCCGACTGGAGCAGATCGAGATCGAAAAGGGCAAGCTCAGCGGCGTGATCGAGGACGCTTTGCAGGCTTATTACGATGCGAGGGACGAGGTTTACGGCGAGACAGACCGCCCCGTTTCCCTGATGGATATGGCGGTCATGGGCATGAAGGTGCTGCGCAAGCGGGGGCTGCTGGATGACTTGGATGTCAGCGAGGAGATCAACGCCTGCTCCATTCAGGTGCCGGTAGAGATCGACGGCAAAACCGAGCAGTGGCTGGTCCAGTTTAAAAATGAGACGCACAACCATCCCACCGAGATCGAACCCTTCGGCGGCGCGGCAACGTGCTTGGGCGGCGCCATCCGCGACCCGCTTTCCGGCAGAGCCTATGTGTATCAGGCCATGCGGGTGACCGGCTCCGGCGACCCAAGGACCCCGTTTGAAGAAACGCTGATCGGCAAGCTGCCCAGCCGCACCATTACAACCGGCGCGGCGGCTGGTTACAGCTCCTACGGCAACCAGATCGGCCTGGCAACGGGGCAGGTCACCGAACTGTATGACCCAGGCTATGTGGCAAAGCGCATGGAG
>CAZFHQ010000030.1:0-10597 GCA_964519325.1 uncultured Clostridium sp. | reverse complement strand
TGGTCTTTACGGAAACCTCGCGCACCAGCTGCGCGCCCATGTTCTCAAAGGGATCTTCCAGTTCGATCTCCTTGGCGATGGTCACGCCGTCGTTTGTGATGAGGGGCGCGCCGAACTTTTTATCGAGCACCACGTTGCAGCCCTTTGGGCCAAGGGTCACTCTTACTGTATCAGCCAGCTGGTCAATACCGCTGAGCAATGCTTTTCTTGCATCTTCACCATAAATAATCTGTTTTGCCATATTCATTACCTCCTAAAGATCAATCCAGTGGCCTTAGTCCACTACCGCAAGAATGTCCGCCTGACGCACGATGATATATTCCTCGCCGTCCAGCTTCACCTCTGTGCCGCCGTACTTGCTGGTGATTACTTTATCGCCAACCTTCACATACATCTTGACTTCCTTGCCGTCTACCACACCGCCGGGGCCAACCGCGATGACCTCTGCGACCTGCGGCTTTTCCGCAGCCTGTGCTGTGAGGATGATTCCGCTTTTGGTGGTTTCCTCCGCTTCTGTCATTTTAATGAGTACTCTGTCCGATAATGGTCTGATCGTCATACAAACTCCTCCTACTGTATTAGATTTCATAAAAAACCATTTTGTGGATTAGCACTCGTTTGATTAGAGTGCTAACGTCTAATTCTTATTGTAGCGAATCCTTTCTGAAAAATCAAGAGCAAATAGGCGGATTTTCCCAATTTCATAAATTATTTACAAATCCGCTGCCAAATATGTGCAGCCGCAAAAAAACAGCACGGAGATTTTCCGTGCTGCCTAACCGTTTTTCCCGTTTTAATTTGTAATGGTGACAGAAGCCGTGTAAGACCCGTACGCCCACGCGCCGTACTTGGACGGGATGTGGATTGCGGCGGCAACCTCCACGCTGCCGTTCAGCACACCGTCCTCGCCCTCAATGTCGATCTGGGCGTACAGCTCAGAGGCCTTCATCGTCTCCAGCAAACTCTCCGGACCCACAATGGTGACCTGAAGCTGCTCGGTATCCACGGTGACCGTTTCTCCCTCGGGAACGTTCTCGACCACAAGATTGTCCACAGTGAACGACTGTTCCGCATAGTTGGTCAGGTCAAATTTTAAAACAGCCTGCTTGACCCCGCTGATATTGGTATAGTTCGCGGGCAGCTCAAAGTCGAGCGAGAAGGTGGTGTGCTCCAGGTTGACCTCTGACAAGTCCATCGGCTCCAGGCTGATGGAGGTCAGGCCGCTGTCCGCGGTCTGCGTATCGTAACCGACCTTCAGCGTCTCCGGACTGACTGTGACGATCTGGCTCAGATCCACACCCTCCATCAGATTGGTATACGTTACCGCAACGGGTAGCTCCGCACGCTTGAGCACCTCGATGCGCACGGTGACGCCGTCGCTGGACAAGCTGATATGATCCAGATCCGTGATCCGGCTGCCCTCCTGATCGTAGAAGGTATACCCCTGGCTAAATTCCATCGACTCCGTCAGCTCGCCGGCAATGTCCCTTTCCACCGCCACCGAAGCAATCTGGGAAACCTCGCTTTCCGGTCCTGAAACCGTGACCTTTTTCTCTGACAGGGCCGGCTTAGCCACATAATAGCCCTCAGCGACAGTGTAATCCAGATCCTGCTCCACCGTCAATGTCTTTTCCGCGTATTTGTCCACAAACACGATCACCGAGCCGGGAGAAATGGTGTCGAACTCATAATCGGTCAGGCTACTGGTTTTGGACGCGGACAGATTCAGCGTGTAGGTGCCTGTGCGGGTAATGCTGGAGGCCAGCGCCGCGGAAATCGTGATATCCTCCTCCGAGAGCTGGTTAACCGCCAGGCTGTTGCCTGTTACCGAAACGGAGGCGGTCGTATCGCTCTGTTCAAAAATCTGATACCCCTGCTCTTCCATTTCATCAGACAGCGCGACGCTGATTGGGATATCATAGATCACGCGGGCACGGTTTTCCGTGTTGTTGATGGCCATGACAAACCAAAGGACCACCGCCGCAAACAGGGAGAAGATTAAGACAAACCGGTTGCTTTGGAACAGCCGGCCAATGCTGAACCCCTTTTTCTTTTGCTGGTTATCGTTCCTGCTCATTTTTCTTTGCCCTCCTTGCGGGAGGATTTTTTCGCCGGCTTTTTCTCGTTGGGCAGCAGTTCCTCCACAATGAGCCGCTCCAGCTCGTCGCTCAGCGTTTCACGCGTCAGATCCCGCACCAGCAGGCCGCCCAACGCCATGGAGATCTGCCCCGTTTCTTCTGAGACAACGACCACCACCGCGTCTGAATTTTCACTCATACCGATGGCCGCCCGATGGCGGGTACCCAGCGCGGCGTCGACATCGTCCTTGCGGGTCAAAGGCAAAATGCAGCCGGCGGCATAGATCATGCCGTCCCGGACGATCATAGCGCCGTCATGGAGGGGCGCCTTGTTAAAAAACACGTTGCAGATCATCTGGAGGGACGGGATGGCGTTGATGACCGTGCCGGTGTCGATAATATCGCCCAGCTTGGTCTTCCGCTCAAACACAATCAGCGCGCCGGTTTTTTCCCGCTGCATCTGAACCACTGACTCCACCACTGAACTGTTGCAGCGCCGTACCCTGCGGATGTCCTCCTCCGAGTCCTTCATCAGGAAATTCTTTGACAGATATTTGCTGGCAAACTTGCTCTGCCCGATCTGCTCCAGCATGCTGCGCAGCTCCGGCTGGAACAAAACGACCAGCGCGATGATGCCGAACTGCAGGAACGTATTCAGCAGCATGTTCATCATGTAAAGCCCCAGGAAAGAAGAAACCGCCCACAGGGCAAGCAGCAGCAGCAGCCCCTTGGTCAACTGTCCCGCTCTTGTTTTGCGGATGAATTGGATGAGCTTATAAATGATAAACGTAACCAGAACAATATCCAGCGCGTCCGCCACCTGAAAGGATTTGATCACGCTGATGAAGGTAGACCACATAGAATTGATCAATTCCATTGTATTTCCCCTTCCCGCCTCTTACCATAGCATGAAATGAATACTTAATTTTATATTACCATACTTTTTTCCAAGAATCAAAATTTATTTTTCCTTTTTTGGGTGAATCCGGCAATTGCCGCCGTCAACCGATCCATTTCCTCCCTGGTGGTGAACGCCGAGGGGCTGACCCGCACCGTACCCCGTTCCAGCGTGCCAATGGCGGTGTGCGCCGCCGGCGCGCAGTGCAGCCCCGCCCGCACCGCAATGCCCTGGCTGCTGAGCATCCTCCCCACCGTTTCGCTGTCAGCGCCCTTTACATTGAAGCTGAGCACCGGCACATGATGGGTCATGGTGGGCCGTCGGGTATACAGCTCGATCCCCTCCAGCCCTGCCAGGCGGTCATAGAGCCGCTGCATGAGACGCATCTCGTGGAAGAAAACGCGCCCAGGGTTCTTTTCCTGCAAAAAACGGATCCCGGCACGCAGGCCGGCGATGCCGGAAAGATTCTGCGTACCCGGCTCAAACCGTTCCGGCATCTCAGCCGGATGGAGAAAATCAGCGGAGCTGGTGCCGGTCCCGCCCTCCAGGATGGTGCGGAGCTTATCCCCCTTTCGGGTCACCAAAAGCCCGGTCCCCATCGGGCCGTACAGCCCCTTATGCCCTGGCGCGCAGAGAAAGTCGATGCCGGTTTCGTCCATGGTGATGGGCAATACGCCGGCGCTTTGAGCACAGTCCACCGCAATGAGGATCCCGTACTCCTTGCACAGCGCCGCGATCCGTTCTACCGGCACCCGCACGCCCGTTACATTGGAGGCCTGTGTGCAGATCACCAGCACCGTATTTTTCTGGAACGATTTGCGGAACGCGTCGACAGTCGCGTCGTTGTCGCCCTCGCAGACCGGAACCGCCGTATAGGAACCGCCCTGTTCCGCCAGCGCGTGGAGCGGGCGCATCACCGCGTTGTGCTCCAGGTTGGTGCAGACGACATGGTCGCCTTTTTTCACAAGGCCCTTGAGCACCATATTGATGGCGTAGGTGCAGTTCAGCGTAAAGGCGACGCACTCCGGGCAATCGCAGTGGAAAAAGTCCGCGGCGGCGGCGCGGCAGCGGTAAACCTCCTCGGCAGCCGCCAGAGACAGCCTGTGTCCGCTGCGGCCGGGGTTGGCGCCCCGCTGCAGCGACGAGAGGACAGCCGTCTGCACAGCGCGCGGCTTGGGGTAGGTCGTCGCGGCATTATCGAGATAGATCATCTGCGCTCATCCCGCTCTGTCCGCGCAAGGATTTTAATCCCGTGCTTTTCCAGGATCCGCTGCGCTTGCTCCGCTTTCCCTGGGACATACACCCCATAGCCGCAGCCGTATTGATCCCTGTGCTTCCGGCTGCGCTCCACATAGGAGCTTATCCCATATTTTAATAAAATATCACGGCTTTTCATTGCGTAAGTAATGGAATTCACAATAAAAAAAGACCTGTTCACTATCACATCACTCCTCTGTGTTGAGATAAAAGGATCCTCCAGCCGGATCAACCGCTGAAGCCCTACTAACCAGAGTATGCCGCAAACAAGTCTTTTGCCAATTATTCTGTCAAAATACACACCGCGTGGGCAGCCATGCCTTCGCCGGCGCCGGTAAAGCCCAGATGTTCTTCTGTGGTCGCCTTCACATTGATTTGTGACTTCTCAATGCCGCAGGCTGCCGCCAGGTTTTCCCGCATCGTTTCGATGTAGGGCCGCAGCTTTGGCTGCTGCGCCAGGATCGTAGCGTCGATGTTGCCAATACAGTAACCCAGCGCGCCGATTTTCCGGCAGACCTCGCTGAGCAGCTTTAAGCTGTCAGCGCCGGCAAAGACCGGGTCGGTGTCCGGAAAATGGCTGCCGATGTCCCCCAGCGCCGCCGCGCCCAGCAGCGCGTCAGAGATGGCATGGGCCAGCACATCGGCGTCTGAATGGCCCAAAAGCCCTTTTGCATACGGAATCGTCACGCCGCCCAAGATCAGCGCCCGGCCCTCCGTCAGGCGGTGTACATCATAACCGTGTCCAATTCGCATTGTTTCACCTCATTGCTGTTCTAAGTCCTTGTTCCAGTATCCGCCGCTGCCGCGCGGACGCAAGACGGGATGGAAAGATAATCCCCCCGCGCATAGCCGGTCACGCCGCCGTACCGGACGACATACCAGTTGCCGGTCTCGCCAAAAACCTGCACTTCCGCGCCGTTTGGGATCTGCCCAATGATCTCGCTGTCTGTGGTGGGCTTGCGGCGGATATTCAGGTTGCCGCCCTGGGTCCGCACCACACCGGTCCGCTCTGGCTGGGGCGGCGTGATAAACGGGACGCCAAAATAAATGGTCAGCGACTGGACCAGGTTCTGGGCGATCTCCTGAATGTGGGTGCGGATCCATTGGGCGTCCTCGCTGTTGTCATGGTAGGCCACCTCGATCAAAATCGCAGGCGCGTTAGTCTTGGTCAGCTCCGCCAGGCTTGTGGTCGGGACGGCCTTCACTTGGGAGGGATCGGGATAGATCTTCTTGAAATTCTCGGCGAAAATCTCCGCCGCCCGCTTTCCCCGCTCGCTGTACGCGTAGTAATAAACGTCTGTCCCCTGGAGCTGCCCGGAGAGGCTCTCCGGCGCCGCGTTGGAATGGATGGCCAGATGCAGGTCATAATAGCCGCTGTTGGAATCCTGGATCACCTCAACAAGCGTCATGCCGATCTGGTTGCGGGTGAATTGGATGCCGTTGGTCCGCAGATACGGCTCCATCGCATCCGCGATCAGGTTCATGTAATACTGCTCGTTTCCCTCCCCTGCATATTGGTTGAATGGCTGCAAAGATGGACTTAGATAAAGAGTTGCCATAGAAATCCCCCTTTTTACCATCCTATGCAGGACAGGGAACGGCTGCGACTTGGTTCGGCAAAAAAAATTTCTGTCAAACAGCCCCGTCTGCCGAAGGCTCCCACGGAGGAATCGTCTTAGTTCCGCTCGCTTTTGCGCAAGGGATTGATCACGCCGTAAGCGCCGCCGTCCATTCCCTTCACATATCGGATCGCCTCGCCCGCGCCGCGCACCGCGCAAAGCTCCGGCTCCCCGGCCACCGTGACCCGCATTCCCGTCTTGCGGGCGATGATCCGGTCCAATCCATAAATCTGCGACGCCGCGCCGGTCAGCGTGATGCCGTCTGTCAAAATATCCGGCAACATATCCGGCGCCAGATCTTCCAGCATATTGTCAATGGTGCGGGTGATCCGCAGCGCCGGGCGGAGCATGGCGTCCAGCAGCTCGTCGCTGGTAAGATCCCGCCACATGGGCTGGCCGGAACGGGCATGGCTCCCCCGGATACGATAGCTGGCCAGCCGTTTCATCGGATAGACGCAGCCAATGGCGATCTTTGCCTGCTCAGCCGTCTTTTTTCCAATGCGCAGGTTATACTTGCGGCGGACATATTTGATGATCTCCTCATCAAAGTCGTCGCCGCCGATCCGCAGGGTATACGACGCGGCAATGCCGCCCAGGGAAATTACCGCGATGTCGGTGCAGCCCGCGCCGATATTCACCACAAACCGTCCCTTGGGTTGAGAAATGTTCATCCCCGCGCCCATGGCGGAGGCTACCGCCTCCTCGATGAGACAGATTTTCCGCACACCGGCGGCGCTGATGACATCGACGAGGGAACGCTGCTCCACCTGGGTAACGACGCTGGGTACCGTCACCACGGCCCTGGGCATGACAAGATGGCTCTCCCGCAGCCTGCGCAGATAATAGCGCACCATATACTCCGCCATATGAAAATCAGAAACAACGCCGCGGCGCATGGGGCCGACCACCGCGACGTTGGAGGCCGTTCGGCCGATCATGCTGTAGGCCCGCTGTCCAACGGCGACGATCTGGTCAGAGGCCAGATCCACCGCGACGATGGACGGCTCGTCGACCACAACGCCTTTTCCGTTTCGATATAATCTAAATTGCGCTGTACCCAGATCAATCGCAATGTCCATACCCTGCCTTGGCCGCCCCTTCCTATCCTGGTGTATTCCCTATTATAGGATGTTCCACAGGCCAATGCAATAAACATTTTGTTACAAAAGTTCCGCATGGGCAAAGGTGGCTGCCGCAGCCTGTCGAATCCCCGCCTGATACAGCGTTTGCGCGCAGGACGCCAGCGTGGCGCCCGTGGTGACGATGTCATCCACCAAAAGGATGGACTTGCCCTGCAGCTCCGCTGTGTGCGCGGCGCGGTAAACGCCGATCACATTTTCCAGACGCTGCTGGCGATTCAGTGTGCTTTGTTCCGCGTTGTGCCGGTGCTTTTCCAACGCGGCCAAATATGGGACTCCGCACCGGGCGGCCAGCTCCCTGGCGATCAGCTCCGACTGGTTGTAGCCCCGCTCCCGCCTGCGTTTGCGGGAAACCGGCACCGCGGTCACATAATCCGCTGCCCGGGCCAGGCTGCGGATGGCAGGGTGATCCGCCATCAGGCAGCCGATCATCGCGCCATGTTCCGGCTGATTATTGAATTTCAGGTTCAGTACCGCATTCCGCACCGCGTCTTGATAGGGATAGAGCGCTTCGCACCGGAGGGCATCCCCCTGCTGCAAAGGGATCCACCGGGTGACCGGCGCGGGGCGCACCGCCTGCCGGCAAGCGTCGCAGCAGGTTTCTCCCAACGGCAGCGTTTCTCCGCAAAACGGGCAGCGCGGCGGGTAAAGGGCTTGCAGCAGCGCGTCAGCCATCGCTTTCAGTTTCATTTACATATCCTTTCAAAAAATAATACAGGCCGCAGTACCGCTTTGTCTTTCTGTCATTTTCCACCATGGCGCGCACCGTTTTCTGCATGCCTGTCAGGATCAGCAGGTCCTTGGCGCGGGTGATGCCGGTATACAGCAGATTGCGGTAATAGAGCTGCGGCGGCCCCGGAAACATGGGCATAATGACAGCCCGAAACTCATTGCCCTGGCTTTTATGTACCGTCATGGCATAGGCCAGCTCCAGCTCGTCCATCTGGTCTGTGTTATACAGCACCAGCCTGTCATCCATCTGCACGGTAACAGTGCCGCCCCGCTTATCAATTTCCAGCAGCATACCAATATCGCCGTTGTAAACGCCTTCGCCGCAGGTCCCGTCGCTTTTGCACCAGGCCAGGTTGTAGTTGTTTTTCACCTGCATCACCTTATCGCCCTCCCGGAACACAACGCCGCCAACGGCAATCTCCTGCTTGTCCTTTTCCGGCGGGTTGACCGCGTCCTGGATCCTGCGGTTCAACTCCGCCGTACCCAGCTCACCCTTGCGGCTGGGAGACAGCACCTGGATCTCTGACCACACGGTATAACCGTATGTCACCGGCAGACGCTGGGCGCACAGGCCCACGATCGTGTCTGAAATCGTCTTGGCGTCATAGCCGGGCAGGAAGAAAAAGTCCCGATCCTTCACATTCAGCAGGGGCATCTCCCCGCTGACGATCCTGTGGGCGTTGGTGACGATCAAGCTCTCCATGGCCTGCCGAAAAATCTCGTCCAGCTCCACCACGGGAATAACGCCGGTACGGATCAGATCACCCAGCACGTTGCCCGGCCCCACCGATGGCAGCTGGTGGGAGTCGCCCACCATGATCAGCCGGCAGCCAAGCGGCACCGCCCGAAGCACACTGTCAAAAAGCTGCGCGTCCACCATCGACATCTCATCGAGGACCAACGCGTCACAGTCCAGCAGGTTTTTTTCGTTTTTGGCAAAAAACGGCCGGTCGTTGTCGTTCCACTCCACCTGCAGCAGCCGGTGGATCGTCTTTGCCTCCCGTCCGGTCACCTCGCTCATCCGCTTTGCGGCACGTCCGGTAGGCGCCGCCAGCAAAACCCGCTCCCCTTTTTCCTCCAGGATCCCGATGATCGCGTTGAGGGTGGTGGTTTTGCCGGTGCCGGGCTTTCCGGTGAGGATGAGAACGCCCTGCTCCAACGCCTTGCGGATCGCCTCCTTTTGCTGCGCCGCATACGCGATGCCAAGGCGCTCCTCCATCTCGCCAATGGCGTTTTCCACCCCGACAATGGATTGGGCGGGGAACCGCAGCAACATCGCCAGGCGGGAAGCCGCGCTGCTCTCCGCCTGATGCAGCCGCCGTGTGAACAGAAAATCCCGCTCTCCGCTTTGCAGGGAAAAGCGCTCCCGGATCAGGGATTCGTTTTCTACCAGCTCCTCCAGCGCTGCCTGTACCTCATCCATGGAAACGGACAGCAGCCTGGCGCAGGCGTCCGCCAGCTTATCCTCCGGCAGGCAGGTGTGTCCGTTGAGGGCGTTATGCTGAAGTACATATAAAATGCCAGACATCAGCCGGTTTTTGTCATCGCGGGGCTTTTGCAGCTGCTGGGCGATCTCATCCGCCCTGGTAAACGCGATCCCGATCCCCTCGCTGCACAGGCAGAAGGGATCCTGCTCGATCTGCCCGATAGCCTGGCTGCCGAACACCTTCCACACCTTGATGGCCGCTTCCGCGTTGATGCCGAATTTACTCAGGTAAAGCATCAGCTCTTTGATCCCGAACACACGCTGGAATTCGTCGCTGATCTTCCGCGCCTTGGCCTTTGTAATCCCTTTGATCACACAGAGGCGCTCCGGCTCCTTTTCAATGACCTCCAGCGCGTTTTCGCCAAACTGTTCCACGATCTTGACCGCCGTGGCCTGCCCGATCCCTTTGATTGCGCCGGAGGACAAATATTTCAGGATCCCAGAGGCAGTGGCCGGAACGGTGCGCTCAAAGGTTTCCACCTTAAACTGGTCGCCAAAGCTGGGGTGGCTGACCCATCTGCCCACCACATGCAGGTCCTCCCCTTCTGTGACAAAGGGCATGGCGCCCACCGCCGCCACCAGCTCCTCGTTTACGTCCAGCTCCAGGATCGTATATCCATTTTTCTCATTCCGGTATATGATATGCTCCACCGTGCCGGTCATTTCGTAGAGGGTATGCTCCATAAGCCATTCCTTTTTTTCGTAGAGTCTTTATTGTTTAGTATAATCCTTCCCGGTCAAAAAATCAACTTTTGCAGCTGCTCCTTTGTGCAAAGATTCAAAAACGGGTATTCCTCGCAAACCGTCTTACAGATGCGCCTGGTCTCCTCGTCCATGCCGTTGTCCAGACAGACCAGCCGGCCGGCGTCCCCTCGCTTGACCGTCCTGCGGTAGCGCGCGGCAAAATGGCGAAGCTGGTATTCGATATCCTCCACTCGGCCGCGAAACGACAGTACCATGGTGACCTCCACCGGACGATCCGGTTCCAGAAACAGGTCGGCGATCTTCCAGCAGACGGCGAGGACCCCCACCGCCGCGAACAAGACCAGCACAAACTCGCCAAACATCAGCATTGTTATCACCTCCGTTTATTTTATGTCTCTGCGGGAAAATTGCTACCGGTCCCAGCCTGGAGGGGGCGCGCAGCCGCCTCCCGCACTGCCGGGCATTAGCCGCGGCCAGCTTGAAAAACGCGCTTTTTTTGCAAAAGGGACTTGACTAATTCGCAAGGATGCGATAAAATCAAACAAGAGTTTGTTTTGACGGACGCATAGCTCAGCTGGTTAGAGCGCTCGCCTCACACGCGAGAGGTCATGGGTTCGAGTCCCCTTGTGTCCACCAACCGGGCATTGGGCGAACACCTACTTTTTTGCCGGCGGATTTGCCGT
>CAZFHQ010000029.1:0-10720 GCA_964519325.1 uncultured Clostridium sp. | reverse complement strand
TCGACAATGATCTCATCAAACTGCTGGGCGATCCGCTCGGCGATCTCTGTGCGGACATACTGGCCGTCCCGCTCCTCATAGAGCAGCTGCAGCGTCCATCGCTCCAAATCGCTGAAATCCGCCAGACGCTTGGCCGCCTTGCGTTCCTCCAGCCGCTTGGAGAACAGCCCCACCACGCGGAACAGCTCGTCCATCAGCACCGCCTGCCTCGCCAGGTCCTCCTTGCAGTCCGCCGCAGAGAACAATCGGGGCAGCAGCTTTTTGTCGATGGTGTCCTTCACCTGCTGGCGCAGCGCCTTCACCTGCTCTGCCAGCGGGTCGTCCTTATAGCCCCGCGCCGAGCCGAGCCGGGCAAACGACCGCTCCCGCAGCGACGCCATGGCCTCGTCCCAGCTTCCGGTCCGGCAGGTCTGCTCCATCCGGCGCAGCATGGCAAGGTCAGACTCCAGCGCCGGGCGGTACGCCTTTTGTAGCGCCGTTTCCCGCGTGAGCAGATCCATCGCCGTTTCTGTCAGGGAAACGCAGCGCCCCAGCGCCCCGGTGATCAGCCGGAGCATCTCCTTGCCCCACACGGTCTGCTCCACCGGCTGGCCGGTCCGGTAGAGGGCGGCGGTGTCCGCCATCCACTGCTCCGGGAACGGATGGGCGCGGGTGAAATCGTAGACCTGCAAAATCGTTGCCGCCAGGTTTTTATCGTCCTTATCGCCGCTAAAGGCCTCCACAAGCTGATGAAATGCCGCGCCGCCAACTTCATAGGCTTCCGCCAGCACCTCGCTGACCGCCTGGCTCCGCAGCAGCTCCAGCTCGCTGTCCTCCGCAATGGTATAGGACGGCGAAAGGCCAAGCTGATAGAAGTATTCCTTGACCACCCGGCTGCAAAAGCTGTGGATCGTGCTGATGTTCGCCCGCCGGAGCAGCACCTGCTGCCGCTTTAAATTGGCGTCGCCCGGCGACTGCTCCAGCATCTCGTCTAGCCGTGTGCTGATCCGTTCCTTCATCTCCGCGGCGGCTGCCTTGGTAAAGGTGACGATCAGCAGCCGGTCCGCGTCAGTCGGCGACACGGGATCGCACAGCCGCCGGATGACCCGTTCCACCAGCACCGCCGTTTTGCCGGAGCCGGCCGCCGCTGAAACCAATACCGTACCCCGCCGCGCGTCAATGGCGTTTTGTTGTTCCGGCGTCCAGTTTGCCGCCATAGTCCCCCTCCTCTCCCTGTTGTGTCAAGAGCAGTTCCAGTGTTTTCCGATTATCCAGGCGCTGGGCCAGCCTGCCGCCCTCTGCCTCCTCATGGCAGCAGATGGAAAAATACGGGCAGTAAGCGCAGCCGTCATAAGCGCCCTTGAGCGGCTCGTCCGCCACCTTGCCCAAATGCAGCTGCAAGCCCATCTCGCCGATCAGCCCCTTGATATAACGCAGCACGCCCTCAATCTGCCTGCGTGTCACCGTGGAAGCGCTTTTGCCCGCCACGCCGTCCTTCACGGTCACCGGGATATATTTGCCCGCGCCGTCCCGTTCCATGGCGGTGAGCAGCTTCGGGTCGTCTACCAGCAGGCCGTTCATCCGCAGCTTCTTCTCCACTGCCTTGGCCACAGCTTCCGGAGGCGCGCCTTTTTCCAACGAGACGATCGGGCGGGCCGCCGGCACATACAGCACGCCTGCCGGCGCAAGGCGTCCGGTCTCCAGCAGGGAAGCCAGATAAATGAGCATTTGCAGGTTGATGCCGTTCAATACATCGCACAGCCGGAACTCCTTGGTCCCTGTCTTGTAATCGACAACGCGCACATATTGCTCCCCGTTCGCCACATAGAGGTCGACCCGGTCGATCACGCCGATGACTGTCGCCTCGCCGCCGTCGGCCAGGGGCAGCGTCAGCGGCGGGAAATCCCCGCCCTGCTCCAACGTCATCTCATAGCCGACCGGCTGGAACTCGCTTTGGCACAGCTCCTGGGCCACATGGCGGATCACCACGGCGGCCGACTCAGACAGCCGCTGGAATAAAAACAGGAACCGTGGGGTTTTATCCTCCGCGCCGCCCATTTCTTCCTCCAAATACCGCTCGATCGCCGTTGAGATGACAGCCTTCAGCTCCGGTTCCTCCATGGCATACAGCCGCTGATGGCCATAGCTGCGGAACAGGGATTCCAGCAGGTAATGGATCAGGCTGCCATATTCCAGGGCGGTGAGCTCCGCCGGCTTGCGTTCCTTGGCCCGCAGGCCATATTTGCAGAAATACTGGAACTGGCACAGGTGGTAACTTTCCACCTGAGAGGCTGACAAACGCAGAGAGCCTGGAAAAAGCTGCCGGGCTTTGGCGGGATCCGCAAATTGCCGCGGCCCGCCGGCTACCGTGCGCGCCAGCGCCTGACAGCGCCCCGCATAGTCCGGTTCCTCCTGAAAGAGCGCTTCCAGCGTGGCGGCGAGCAGAGAACCGCCGCGCGCCTCCCGCGCCAGCACCCCGAAGGCCGTCTCAGGGGAACAAATTTCCCGCTCCTTTGGCAGCACAGAACGGGTCAACTCCACCATGCCAGGCAGAACGCCGCGCACCTCCCGCAGCAGGGGGGACCTGGATTTCCCCTCGCCGGAAAGGTCCGTTTCAAACCAGGTAAGGTACAGGCGTTCGCTGGCGCATACGGCCGATGAATAAGCCAGGAACGTCTCATCCGCTTCCGCGCTGTCCAGTGTGGTGACAAGCGGTAAGCCAAGCTCGATCAGTTCCCTGCGCTCCCGGTCACAGAACGCGCCGGATTCCGAGACTGCGGCGGGAAATTCATCCTGCACCACGCCGAGCAAAAACACGACCTTTGGGTCGGCCGGCCGCATCCGTCCTGCCTCGCCGACCGCTACCTGGTCCACCCCATGGGGGATGCCGGCCATTTCGGCGGAAGACAGCACCAGCCGGAACAGGGCGTCATACCGCTCCTTTGTCACGGGGGTGCTGTGGAGGATCAGCGCCATTTGATCCAGCGCCTCCATCAGCAGCTCCCAAAGCCGCAGCTGCTCCTGCGCCTGGGGGAACCGCCCTAACTCCTGCAGCCGCTGCGACAAACGCAGCACCTGCTGGTCCGCGCCGATCTCCAGCAGGAAGTCATACACCGCGCCGGAGATCTCCCGGCCGGTTTTTCCTTTCACAGCAAAGGCAAGGTGCTGCAGCGGCGCCACAAGCGCCTCCCGCAGATGGTTCAGCTCCGCGAGCTGCGCCCGCTCCGTCTCGGTAAAAGCGCCGGAAAACCCGCTTGGATTGGCGGTCCATTCCTCCCGCCACCGCTTGCCGGTGATCCCCCAAAGATAAGTATAATTTTCCAAATTAGAAATATCCTGATGGGAAAAGCACTGTACCATCCCGGTTTTTAAATATGCGAATACCGCCTCGGTATCATATCCCTCGATGAGGATGCGGAAGGCGGCCAACACCGCCTGCATGACCGGCTCGCCCTCCACCGGACTGGGATCGTCCAGAAAATAGCAGATCCCGTGGCGGTCCAAGGCTGCGTCCAGCACAGAGCGATAAGCCTGCAAGTCCCTGGCAATCACCGCGAAATCTCGGTAGCGATAGCCCTCCTCTGCCACAAGGCGGCATATCTCCTGGGCGACAAACGACGCTTCGTCGTGCCGGTTTTTCCCCCGGAAGCAACGCACTGCTTCCACCGGCCCGTTCCACTGCCCCCGCTGGGCGCGGAACAGGTTCTGCTCCAAAAACGCCAGCTCCGGCGCACCATACCGCGCGCCCGGCGCCAAAATTTTTGGCGAGGCCACCGGAACCCCGTCGGCACGGGCAAGGCGGGTCAACGCAGCCGCCGTTTTGCACACCGGCGAAAACAGCCCCCTGCCGCCTTCGGTGTCGTGCAGGCGGTCGGTACACAGCGCCACCGTGACCTGGCTGGCCTGGCGCAGCATCAGCCGCAGCAGCTCCGTTTCCTGAACGGTAAAATCCTTAAAGCCGTCTACAAAAATCGAGCGTCCCTCAAACAGCCGTTCCGCCTCAATGACCGGCCGGATGCGGGTGAGGTCGTCCAGCGGGTCCAAATAGCTCTGCGCGGTCAGCGCCTCATAGGCGGAAAGGATCAGCCCGATCTCCCGCAGCTTGGTGCGCAGCGTCTCCTCCTCGGCCAACGGGCGCAGGCGGAACAGCTCCTCCGGCGAAACGCCGCATTGCTTGAGCTCTTTTTCAAAGGAGAGCAGCATATCGACCAGTTCGTCAGTATCCGCGTAGCCCTTGTAAAAGGTCAGCTCGTCCGCCACCTGCTCCAGCGCCAAGCTCATCAGAATACACCGCCCGCCGTCGGAAAGGACAGCGCCCTGCGGCCTGCCATAGTTTCGGTAAACGTGGTCTGCCAGCCGGCGAAAACTGACGACCTCCACCCGCTGCGCGTTTTTGGCGCCCAGCAGCTTCAGGATCCGCCGTTCCGCTTCAAAGGACGCCTGCTCCGGCACCACCAGCATACAGCCGTCCGTTTGGGCCATCTGCGCCCGCACCGCCTCATACAGCGCCGTTGTCTTTCCGCTGCCGCCGCTTCCCAGCAATAATTGCAGCATTGCCTTCCCCTCCTGTCGTCTTTCCAGTATTGTACCACAAATTCCGCTGGGAGGACAGTCTTTTGCAGGGATCATTTTTGGACAGCTCAATGGAACCAGCCGGCAACATACTCATACCACTCCACCACCTTAAAGCGGACATCGTAGCCGGACCGCTCTACCAGCTCCAGCTCCTCCGGGGTCAGCACGTCGTCCAGTTCTACCGTTGTCGCGCACGGGATGCACAGAGAGGGGAACAGCACGCACCACCAGTTGTGTCCGGCCGCCGCGCCGATTTTGATTTGCAGCGCGTCGTAATAGCCCGCCGGCATGGTAACGCCGCCATAGGTGCGGGTGTTGAAGTAGACCTCTGCCAGCTCCACAGCGACCTCGTCATGGCAGCCGTGATCCCGCAATACCTGTCGGGCGGCTGTTTCCAGCTCATCCAGATGATCCGCTGCAATTTTCATAGCTTCCGCTTTATTTTCTGAAGCGCCAAACAATTCTCCGCTTTCCTCCAGAATGGCGTCCCGCACCAACAGCTTCAGCGCCTGGTCCTCGTCCCTGTCGGAATTAGCCAGCACATGCAGCCGCAGCACCTTTTGCGAGATATCTTCGCACGCCACCCGAAACCGCCCCAGGGAAGACGCCGCCACCATCGCCAGCGCGAGGATGAGCATCGCTGCCAGCAATACCGCAATTTTTTTGCCCCATACCGCAATTTTTCTCATAAAAAACACTCCAATCAGTTCTGGTGACTGGAGTATTGGCAAGATTTTCCAATTTATACCGTGTTAGACGATCCAGGCATTGAATGCCAGCAGCAGCGCGACGCCGGAGGGTCCGCCGGCCAGGGCAGCGCCGAGATTCAGCAGGCTCAGGTGCAGCGAAACCCCGGTGAACACTCCGGTAAGCTCCACCGCCAGCAGAGAGCCGATCCCCAGGGCAGCGTTGCCAAAGGCGCACCGCGCCGGCTTTTGCGCGCCTGCCAGATAATTTAAAAACAATAGCGCTATGAAAACGGAAGCGATATAGATTCCGATGTATAACACGCAGCCCGCCCCTTTCTCCCTAGGGAAGTATATGCTGCGCGAAAACAAAATATTTGCAAACAAAAAAAGAGGGGCCAGGCCCCTCTGATACAATAATCTGTTTATGCGCTGATCGGCGCGCCGATGGACGCGGTGGTGCCGGTAGCCGGCACAAAGTCGATCCGGCCGGTCGAAACGTCGGCGGAAACGACCTTGATGCGCAGCGGCTGGCCGATCGTCATGGTCAGCTTGGTGCGCGCGTCGGTTTGCGTGAGCATGCCGTCAAATTCAAACTCGGCGTCCTCAAAGGTATCCACAGGCACAAAGCCCTCGGCGCTGCTCTCCAGCTCAACGAAAACGCCGCGGGGCGTCACGCCGCAGATCACGCCGTCATACTCCTCGCCAATGTGTCCGCGCATATACTCCGCGATAAAGCAGTCGTCGGCAGACCGCTCTGCCACCATGGCGCTGACCTCCAGGCGGGAGCAGTCCCGCGCGACGGTGTTGGCATAGGCGGTGTAGCGTTCCCGAATCTGCTTGACGTTTTCCGTCTCGCACAGAGCCGACAAGATCCGGTGAATACAGGTATCCGGGTAACGGCGGATCGGTGAGGTGAAATGGCTGTAGTCCTCCAGCGCCAGGCCGAAATGCCCCAGCGGGTCGGTGGCGTAGCGGGCTTTTTCCATGGTGCGCAGCACTTGCAGCGACACGATCTTGTGCAGCGGCGTGCCTTTGGTCTGATCCATCACCGCGGCAAATTCGCCGGTTTTGGGGTTGTTTTTCCGCAAGCCGGCAAAGTTCAGCTTTAGGGCGCTGAGCAGGTCGCACAAAATCGAGATCCGCTCCGGGTCCGGCTGCTGATGGACGCGGTAAACAAAGGGAATGTCGTACTTCTCGCCCATTTTTGCCGCCGCCTGGTTGGCTGTCACCATGAGCTGCTCGATCAGCTCCTCTGCCTCGCCGGTCGTTCGGGGCTGCACGTCAACGCACACGCCGTTTTCATCCAGCACAAATTTGGATTCGCTGCTCTCGATCTCCATCGTACCGTTTTCGCGGGATTTTTTCTTGAGCACATCCGCCAATTCCTTCGCCGCCAGCAAGCTCTCCATGACCGGCGCATATTTTGCCAGCAGCGCCTCGCTGGCAGTACCGGCAAGGATCTCATTGACCTCGGTGTAAACGCCCCGCACCTTGGAAATAATAATGGCCTTTTGAAAGGTGTAATCGACGATGTCGCCGGCGTGGTTCAAGGTAACCAGGGCGGAAAAGGTCAGCTTCTCCTCCCCCGCGTTCAGGGAACAGGCGCCGTTGGAGAGCGCCTCCGGCAGCATGGGGACTACACGGTCCGGCAAATAGACCGAGGTGCCGCGGCGGAGCGCCTCCGCGTCCAGCGCGCTGCCCTCCCGCACATAGTGGGAAACGTCGGCAATGTGTACGCCCAGCTTGTAGCCGTCCGCTGTCTTTTCCACACAGACAGCATCGTCCAGGTCTTTGGCGTCCGCGCTGTCGATGGTGAAAATGGGCAGGCGTGTCAAATCAGCACGCTTCGCCCGTTCCTCCGGCGTGATGGGTTCTTTCGCCACGCGGGCGGCCTCCTCCAGCACCTCCTTGGGGAATTTGGCGGAAATGCCGTTTTGCTCCAAAATGGCGTTGGCGCAAATCTTCGCGGAATCCGATTTGCCAAACACCTTGCTGATGCGGGCAATCAGCCTGCCGTTGCGGGGGTTGCGCTCCAGCTTGGCCAGCACCTTATCCCCCTCGTTGACGCCCCGCATCGTCGAACGGTCGATCTGTAACCCATAGCGGACGGGGATATCCGCCACAAACTCCAGATAGCCGCCATTGCGCTCCACCTTGCCGGTGGTGTTGCGGTCGCCCCGCTCCAGGATCTTTTCCACCCTGCCGGAAACGCCCCGCTCATCGGTCGTGATGTCCCGCAGAAGCACCGTATCCCGGATCATTGCCTCGCCCAGCTTGCTGAAATGAATGAACACATCCGGCGTACCGTCGTCCGGCCGCGCAAAGGCAAAGCCCTTGGACTGGGAGGTGATGACAGCCTTTTTGCTGGTTGGGTGTTCATTGACGCGGAGCACCTTGTTTTTGCTGACAAAAATCTTTTCCTCATTGTTGAGCTGCCCTACGCTGATGTCAAACAGACGGCGGTCCTGCTCCGGCACCGCCAGCCACTGCATCAGCTGATCGGCCGGAACCGGCTTGCCGGAGGCTTTCAGCTCGGTCAAAATTTGTTCTTTTAACGCTTCAATTTGATATTTCATGTTCCCTCCATGGAATCTTAGTATTGTCAATCCCGCTGCAAATCATGCCAAAACGGCCTGCTGCCAGTTCACACCGGCACAAAACCCGCCAACGAAAAAACCCCGCTTGCCACGAAGCGGGGCTTAGGCTGCCAAACCGCGATCAGGCAGCGCTGGAATCTGCTGTGCTATCATCCTCTGTGCTGCTGTCAGCATTCTCCTCGCCAGAGGAAGCGCCTTCCGCGTCAGAATCGTCAGCGGAAGCATCCGCGTCCTCCGACTCCGAAGCGGCGTCGCCTTCCGCCGTGATCACTGCGGAGTCAGTGCTGACGCCGGCATCCTCGCTTGCGTCGGCAGAGGTGCCAAGGCCCAGGGCGAACACAACAATGTTGACCGCAACGACACACAGGAAAAATCCAACGGCAAAGATTTTGGTCCATCTGGCTAAAAAGGCGTCGATGGTACGACCGGAATTCTTTGCGATATAAGTATCAGAAGAACCGCCGGTAATGACGCCGCTGTTCTTCTGCTCCCCCTGCTGAGAGAGTACAAAAATAATGATACCGACGGCAAACACCAGTAATACGATACCAAACGCTATTTCCAGACCGCTCATGCTTATTACCCTCCAAAATTATCTTTTCAGAAACATTACAAGCTATTGTATCATACATTTTTGTTAGAATCAAGTTTTCTGCGAAATTTTCTGCATATTTCTCTGATTTCAGGAAAAAGTAAAGAACGGCATCGCAATGGTGTGTTTGCAGATAGGATGCCGCGGCAGGAAAATCGCTATTGGCGGCTTTCCTGTCATTTTTTGCTGCCTGCCGGTTCCGCCGCAAGGGTCATTTGTTCGCCCATCTGGTCCGCCTCGGTGGGCAAAGCGCCAATGGCAGGCAATTTCTTGCGGTAACGGGCAGGGTCATGCAGCATCCCTTCGGTATAAACCGCCGCGCCAGTCAGCTTCTGGTTTTTCCGTAAGGTCAGCACGGCCACACCCTGGGTGCTTCGCGTTGCTTTGGCGGCCAATTCCTCTGTTTTCACCAACAACAGCCGTCCGGCGGAGGAAGTCAGCAGCGCTTCGCCCTCTGCCGCAAAGTACAGCACGCCGGCCAGGGGGCTTTTGTCGCTGTAAGCGCCCACCAGCTTTTTCCGGTTGGTTTTGGTAGCATAAGCGCTCAGCTCCACCTTGGCTACCTTGCCGTTCTCAAAGCAGAACAGCAAAAAGCCGCTGTAGTCCTTGGTGTTGACCATGGCAATCGCGTTTTCGCCCTCCTCCATAGAAAGCTTTGCCGGTACATAATCGCCCATCACGCTGGTCTTGGTGTCGCCAAATTCGCTGGCCTTCGTCTTATAAACAGTGGCCTTGTCTGTGAAGAAAAGCAGGTCGCAGCGGTTGGTGGCCTCTGCCTGCTGGGCGATGGCGTCGCCCTCCTTCAGCTTGTGTCCGCCGCTCATCCGCAGGGATTGGGGCGTGATCTTCTTGAAGTAGCCCTCCTTTGTGAAGAACAGATGCACCGGATAATCCGGCGTCTCCTCCACATGATCTTCCTCCTGTATCTCATCCGGATAGATGAGCATGGTTTTGCGCGGCTGGCCATATTTTTTCATGACCCTTTGCAGCTCGGCGATGATAATGCTTTTCACTTTTGTTTTGCTATTGAGGATCGCCTGTAATTCAGCGATGTCCTTTTCCAGCTGTTCGATTTCCGCCGTGCGCTTTAAAATATATTCCCGGTTCAGGTGGCGCAGCTTGATCTCCGCCACATACTCCGCCTGGATTTCGTCGATGGAAAAGCCGGTCATCAAATTGGGTACGACCAGCGCTTCTTCCTCTGTGTTGCGCACAATGGCAACCGCCTTGTCAATATCCAGCAGGATGGCCTGCAAACCGCGCAGCAGGTGGAGCTTGTCCTGCTTTTTGCGCAAATCAAAATGCGTTCTCCGCCGGACACACTCGATGCGGAAGGCCGTCCATTCCTCCAGCAGCTCGCCGATACCCATCACCTTTGGCACGCCGGCCACCAGCACGTTAAAGTTACAGGAGAAGGAGTCCTCCAGCGTCGTCATGCGGAACAACCGCTGCATCAGCTTGTCGGCATCGACGCCCCGTTTCAGGTCGATGGTAATCTTAAGGCCGTCCAGGCCGGTTTCGTCCCGGATATCGGAAATTTCCTTCACCTTGCCCTGCCGCGCCAGGTCGACCACCTTTTCCACAATGACCTCCACATTGGTGGTCGGCGGGATCTGGGTGATGTCGATACAGTTTGCCGTTTTATCGTAGGTATAGCGGGCGCGCACCTTAAAGCTGCCCCGCCCGGTGCGGTAAATGGAAGACAGCGTATCTTTATCGTAAATAATCTGCCCGCCGCCGGGAAAATCCGGCGCGATCAGCGTGGAAAGGATATCGTGATCCTTGTGCTTGATGTAGTCGATGGTGGTCTGGCACACCTCGCTGAGGTTAAAGGGGCAAATGGAGCTGGCCATACCCACGGCGATGCCGGTGTTGGCGTTGACCAGCACCGAGGGGAAGGTCGCCGGCAGCAGCGTCGGCTCTTTCATGGTGTTGTCGTAGTTGTCTACAAAGTCGATGGTGTCCTTGTCGATGTCGCAGAACAGCTCCTGGCAAATATCATCCAGGCGGGCCTCGGTATAGCGGGAGGCCGCCCATGCCATATCACGGGAATAGAACTTGCCGAAGTTGCCCTTGGAATCCACATAAGGATGGAGCAGCGCCTCATAGCCGCGGCTGAGCCGCACCATGGTGTCATAAATGGCGGCGTCGCCGTGGGGGTTCAGCTTCATGGTCTGGCCCACGATGTTGGCCGACTTGGTCCGGGCCCCGGTGAGGAGGCCCATCTTGTACATGGTGTACAGCAGCTTGCGGTGGGAGGGCTTGAAGCCGTCGATCTCCGGGATGGC